>CAIJZW010000035.1 GCA_903825265.1 uncultured bacterium
AATAAAACAAAAACAAATAGAAATTTTTAGAAAGCATATAAATATAGCTATTTTATCTAGAAAACCTTTAATGATGCATATGCGTCCTTCAAAAGAAAGTATGGATGCATATGAAGATGCAATTTCAATTTTAAATGAATTTAAAATTGAAATTGGGAAGAATTTATTTGGTAATTTTCATTTTTTTGTTGGTAATATTGAAATTGCAAAAAAAATTATTGAATTAGGTTTCACTATGTCTTTCGATGGACCTGTAACATTTTCTCATGATTACGATGAATTAATAAAGTTTTTACCCCTTACTTCAATAATGACGGAAACAGATTCTCCTTTTGTTGCTCCTGCTCCTTATAGAGGGAAGACTTGTGAGCCATGGATGGTTATAGAGACTCTTAGTAAAATAGCAGAAATTAAAGGTTTAGATTTCGATATTGTTTCAAAACAAGTACTTTTAAACTCTAAAAAGCTATTTAATATATAGCAATAAGGAGCTGGATCTCTATATAAATGGCTCAGCTTCTATTTTGACAAAAGGCTGTTTATTTGTTAGTATAACAGCACATTTCATTTGTCCCGGCCTTAAAGTCGGTACACACAGGTCCATAATGAGATGATATTAAAAGTAACAAATTAAGCGTATTTTACGCGAAAAAAGTTTATGGCAAAAACAAAAGAAGTTGTAGGCGATGTAGAAAATACAGAAAATGTAGATTCTAAAATGTCTATATATGAAGTTGGTTACATCATGGTTCCAAGTATTCCAGAAGAAAATCTTGGAGGAGAAGTAACCGCATTTAAGGATTCTTTAGGAGAAATGAAAGTAACTTTTATTTCTGATGAATATCCTAAGATGATAGAATTGGCATACGAAATGTCTCGTTCTATTGCAAACAAGAAACAAAAGTTTTCTTATGGTTATTTTGGTTGGGTTAAGTTTGAATGTAGTACAGAAAACGCTAGAGTTATAAAAGATTATTTAGATAAGAACGAAAAGTTGGTTCGTTATCTTATGATTAAGACTATTCGTGGTAATACAATGTCTACAAAGCGTGTTTACGGTAAGCAAGACGGTCCTAGTAAGCGCCGTACTGTGAAAACAGAAGAATCAGAGCCTATCAATGAAGAAGTGATAGACAAAGAAATTGATGCACTTGTGGTATAATAAGAACATTAATAAATATTTAAGTAGTGAATATAAGTAGTAAGTGGTAAGATTCAATACATTTATTTTTTCTTTCTATTTTCTATCTTTTATTTTCTACATATACACATATGTATTTAAACAAAGCAATTCTTATAGGGAATTTAACTCGTGATCCAGAATTAAAAGCTATAGCTTCAGGAAATAAAGTTTGTACTTTCAGTATAGCTACTAATCGTACTTACAAAGATTCTAATGGAGTAAGGCAAGAAAAAACTGACTATCATAATATTGTAGTATGGGGAAAAACTGCTGAAAATGTAGCAACCTATATGAAGAAGGGAAGTCAGATATTAGTTGAAGGAAGAATGGAGACTCGTAGCTGGGATGACGCCGCTACAAATACTAAAAAATACCGTACAGAAATAATTGCTGATACAGTACAATTTGGTGCAAAGAATACAGGATCATCTTCTTCTGTAAGTTCTAATCAACCTTCTGTTTCTAAGAAGGAGGAAGAAGATATAGATACAATAGAGTATCCAGAAGAACAAATTAATGCTGAAGATATACCGTTTTAAGACAATTGCCGATTACAAATTACTAATTACAAATTAAATTTATGAAACAAGATTATTTTTCATCAAATAACATTAAACATATAGACTATAAGGATATAGAATTGCTACGTCGATTCTTAACACCTAGTGCTCGTATGCAAGCTCGTCGCCGTACAGATGTTACAGCAAAGAATCAACGTAAGTTATCTATTGCTATCAAACGTGCTCGTTTTATGGGGTTGTTACCTTATATTGCTAAATAGTTTATAACTATATTAGA
>CAIJZW010000036.1 GCA_903825265.1 uncultured bacterium
ATTAATAAATATTTATTTTATGTTTTCATAAGATACATAAAATAAATAAAATTTATATGGCAAAAGGAGTAAGTCACAAGAAAGAAGTAAAAAAGGTAAAGAAAGCAAAGAAGTAATCCATTAAAACACCCATATCTATATGGGTGTTTTATATTTAAATAGTTATCCACAGTATATAAGCTTGACTGTGAACGTTCGTTCACATATACTATAAATGTGAGTGATTACTAATAATTAAGGGGTCCGTCGCGTTTCAATGAACGTTAACGCGACACGATTTCACAAAATCGTATATGAGTAAAGAACAATATTTAAAAATAATAGAACGTGAAATTCACAACATTAATAAAAAGATAGACGTAAAGATAATTCAAGGGTTGGACTACACAAGAGAGTCACGTGAACACAAAGAACTTCTTCACAAAATTCGACAGCATTCACGAAGAGGGTTTTTAGGAAACTTTCTTAATACACTAAATAGACTTCCACAATTTTCCAATATCTAATATACTGAATCATATGTACAAAGATTATAAATCTAAACTTGTCACATTCTACAACAGAGATAGGCGAATGCCCACATATTCAGAAATGATGAAATTATTTGGATTCAAATCTAAAAATGCAGTTGCTAGACTCGTCGATAAATTCATAGAAGAAGGAATAGTTAGCAAAGATCACATGGGTCGTCTTATTGCTGATACTTCATGGGATTCTATACCAATGCTAGGTAGTGTTAAGGCAGGTTTTCCTGAAGATGTATCAGAAGAATTAACTGATACTATTAATATAGACGAATATCTAGTAACAAAAAAAGATAACTCCTACATGCTAACAGTTGACGGTGACTCAATGATAGATGCTCATATAAAAAATGGAGATATGGTTCTAGTAGAAAAGACAAATATAGCTAAAGATGGACAAATCGTAATAGCAAATATTGATGGTGAATTTACAATGAAGTACTTTAAAAAAGATGGAGATAAAGTATGGCTCATGCCTGCAAATAAAGATTTCAAACCTCTTTATCCTAAAATGTATCTAAATATTACTGCCGTAGTTAAAGCTGTCATTAGAAAATACTAATGGTATAATAGGTGTATATATGACTCAAGAGCAAGCTCTTACAATAATGAAAACGGGTGTAAATATTTATCTTACGGGTAGTGCTGGATCTGGTAAAACATACCTTCTCAATAGATACATATCATACCTAGAAAATCACGATATCGCTGTTGCAATAACAGCCTCAACTGGAATAGCAGCTACTCATATGAATGGTATGACTATCCATGGCTGGTCTGGAATTGGAGTAAGAAATTTTATAGGAGAAAAAGAGCTAGAGTTACTAGAAGAGAAAAAGTATCTATGGAAAAGATTTGAGAAAGCTCGAGTTTTAATTATAGATGAAGTATCAATGCTTCATGATTTTCAGCTAAATATGATAGATAAAGTTTGCAAAAGATTTAAAAGAAGTAGTTTACCTTTTGGTGGATTACAAATAATATTATCTGGGGATTTTTTTCAACTTCCACCAGTTGAAAAAAGGAAAGATCTTCAAGACAAAACTACAACAAATAATCCAAATACAGTTTTAACTAATGGTCCTAAAATGGTCTACGAAAGTGAAGCCTGGAAAATATTAAATCCTGCTATCTGCTACTTAACAGAACAGCATCGTCAAGAAGATGATACTCTTACAGAAATTTTAAATACAATTCGCACTAATAATTTAGAAGAAAAACACTATGAAGAATTAGATAAGTGTATAGGAAGAGACCTTTCTGGCATCAAACCTACAAAACTTTATACTCATAATGTAAATGTAGATAATGAAAACGAAATAGAACTTTCTAAAATAGATTCAATAGAAAAAGTATATAACATGACATCAAAAGGGCACGATATTATTGTTGATATTCTAAAGAAAAGCTGTCTTGCTCACGAAGAACTTAAATTAAAAATTGGAGCGGAGGTTATGTGTATTAAAAATAATTTTGATAAAGGCTATGTAAATGGATCAAGAGGAAAAATAATTGGATTTGAAGATGAATCAAACTATCCAATAGTCTTACTTTATAATGGAAATAAAGTTACTATTGCTCCAGAAATTTGGGCGATAGAAGAAGAAGGTAAAATTAAAGCTTCTATTACACAATTCCCCTTAAGACTTGCTTGGGCAATAACGATACACAAAAGCCAAGGAATGTCCTTAGATAATGCAGAAATTGACCTAAGAAGCACTTTTACGTATGGGATGGGATATGTTGCTCTTTCAAGAGTAAGAACCTTATCTGGAATAAAATTGATAGGTTTCAATAAAGAGTCATTACTAGTTGATCCAAAAATTTTAGAACTTGATCAAGATCTAAAAAATGAAAGTTATCAAAATGAACTAATGTTTAAAAAGTTAAAAAATGATGAGCAAGAGAAACTTGAGATTGAATTTATAAATAGAATGGGCGGTATTGTAAAAGAAGGAAAAACAAAGAATAATAAAATTCATAAAAACATAGAGGCTAAAATCCCAACTATTATTTTAACAAAAGAATTATTAGAAAAAAATCTTTCAATTAAAGAAATTTCAAAAGAAAGAAATTTAACACAAGGAACCATAACTCACCATATAGAACAAATAATGAAAGAATTTCCAGAAACTACAATAACTCACATAAGACCAAGTCAAAAGAACATAGACCTAGTAAAGAAAGCAAATAAAAAACTAAAAGGGGAAGAAGAGGGGA
>CAIJZW010000037.1 GCA_903825265.1 uncultured bacterium
AGAAAAGATGAAATGGGTCGATGAAGAGTGGTAAATCTGATATAAGTGAAATGTTAAAAAATCCGTCTTTATCAAGGTCTTCTTTTTTTATATTGAAATATTTACTAAATTTAATTCTTGGATCATTGGTCATATTTTATTTTTTACTATAATTTTATTATCTTTGTCATAAATATAATTAACAATTTCACCATTCATTATTAATTCAATAGCTTTTTCTACTACAAATATTGGTGCAATAAACCATTCCTTTGGAATATACTTATTTCCTTTTTTATCAGTTATTTCAATATCTAAGCATGACTCTCCAAAAAAACGATGGAGTAGCCTTTCAAGTCTTTCTGGGTTCATATTAAAGCATCTATATGTTGCAACAATTGATACTGGCGCCATTAAATAGGTTGGATCTTGTTCTGCTTTTTCTATACGTTTTTCAACACTAGTAGTAGAAAATCCAATTTTAAAAAGATTTTTAGTTGTATTTATTCGCGGGTCAGAACTTAAAGACTTTAATATATAGATATAGCCAGTTTCCTTATCGTCATTACTAATATCAGTTGATGAATCAACAACATCTTTAACTGAATATCCAACTTCAGACAATCTTTTTCCTAATGATCTTAATAATAAGTTTGATTCAGTTCCATTTTCATATATGCACCTCGTTCGACGATTTATTTTTTGACTATTACCTCTGTATGGATCAAAAATACTTTCTAGATATATTAGAACACCACTCAATATAAAAAAGTCTCCTTGTTTCATTTCACTTTCAATAAAAGTCGAAAGTTTTTTAGTTCCATTTTTAAGTTCTCTCTGGCATTGATTAAATAAATGCTCATATTTATCAAAATCAGTACATATTTCTCTTTTTGCAACAAAGTCAGGATCTGATCGGTCTTTATCAATTTCTGGTACATTTTTTATATTAAATATAGAACTATCTTCCATAGAAAGAAGATCCATATCATCATCTTCAAAAATATCACTTACGGTTTCAAACTCCTTAACGTGAGATACTAATAATTTATTAATATCATATTTACTTAAATATTCTATTTTATTTTTATTCTCTCGAATGTGCTTTAATCTTGAAGCAAGCTTATGTTCATAGATATCTCCACCTGATTTTGGCTCTGATTTATGAGTATTAAAAAAATCATTAATTTCTAAAAAGGATTCAATCAAACGATCATCTGAAGTAGCTGGAATAATCTTCTTTTGTATGTCGAGAAGACCTGAATCATCATCTTTAATTAAATCTAATAAATCTTTTTTGTCCATATTATTTTTGTATTTGCTCAGCCTTAATCTTTCTCAAATATATAACTGCTTCAGCTAATCTCTTCTCAAGTGGATCACTAGAATTTAATTCAGGATTTCTTCCTGTTCTCTCTTTAAATTCTTTTGCTTTAGGCCATAAAATTCTAACTTCTTCTGGAGTCATCTCAATTCTTGATGAATCAATGGTATCTTGAATAGCCTTTAATATCCCCGTACTAACGGATTTTGAAAGTATTTCAAAAGCTTCCTGAAAAGGATTTATTCGATCAATAAGATCAATATTTAATTCATCAATATTTACAAACTGTCCAGCCATTCTTACAAATTTTTTATCACCAATTTCTTTTATTTCTCCATTTTTTATTACTGAGTCAACAACAACATGTTGACGAACCTCTTCAATTTCCAAATCAGTAAGATCAGGATATTTCATTTGAATAATTTTAGGTATCATAACTTTATTTATTACTTCTGGGTCAACTGTGCCAGGCAAAGCTCTTATCATCTGATCGTCTTGAAGAATAGACGCTTTCAGATCATTTATATCAGATTCAATAATATCTCTTACTCTGTCAGTACTTGGTTCCTTAAATCCTTTAATTTTTATTTCACCAGGAGTATAGATACTGTCATCGTTTGGAAACCTTGGTTTAAAATTATAATGCGGTGCCATAACCTGTTCCATAAGCAATGAACAAGTAATTGCTTTTAACATATTATTTACAGATATCTTTACTTCACTATCTTTTGCATCTGGTTGAGCAATAAGGTTTGTAAATTGGGCATGTGTTTTATTTGAACTATCACGAGTACAACGACCAATTATTTGAATAATTTCAGTTAATGAGCTTCTGTATCCAACAGTAAGCGCATGCTCGCAATATGGCCAATCAAAACCCTCTTTTGCCATACCAAGTGCAATGATAATATCCATATCATCTTCTTTTTTCATTGTTCTTAGATAAGTAGAAATTTTTTCTCGATCAACAGAATCATCGACAAGATTTGCAATCTTAAGCATTTTACTGTCACTGTCTCTTTTAACATAAATAACACCAGTATCATGATCTTGATGATCAACTTCACCAATAATGTCTAAAATTAAATCAACTTCATTTAATTTATCTTTTGTTGATTCTCCAGAATTTACATTTGGTATATGTAAAATTGTTTTCTTGTTTGTATCAAGGACCTCTGCAATTGCTGATGTATATTTACCTTGATAAAAATGATATCCAATGCCTAAAGTTTTCAGATATGTATATCCATTTAATTGTTGATAATAGTTATATGTAACTTTAGTAAATTTGGCTTCATCGATCGGCAATAAAACAGCAACACCATCACCTCTAAAATATGATCCTGTCATTGCTATTACATGAGCATTAGAATTAGTCATTATTCCATGAAGTACTCGCCCTAAAATACTTGTCTCTTTATCGGCAGATACATGATGAAATTCATCAATAGCTACAAGTATATTATTAAAACTTCCATCTTCAATTTGTTCACATGCAAAACGAAGTGTCGCATGTGTGCAGACAAGAATTTTTTCATCATTTTTCATAAAATTATGAAAAGCTTCAACCTTACCTTTTGCATTATCTAACCCTGGAGTACAAAGATTATAATCATCATTAAGACTCCAGTCAGCAAAGAACCCTTGGCTTTTTAAATTAGTATCACTAAAAGATCCACCTATCGTTTTTTCAGGGACTGCAACAATTACTTTTTTAATACCTTGATTAGTGAGTTTATCTAGAGCTAAAAACATTAAAGCCCTTGATTTTCCTGATGCTGGTGGTGCCTTTAATAAAAGATATTGAGCATTTCTTTTTTCAAATGCTTTTGCCTGCATTTCACGCATTCCAAACTCATTTACTTTTGTACTTTCACCAGTTTGTTTATATATAGCTTCAGCTACTTGAATTGTTTTCATAAATTTATTTGTTAGTTTCTTTAATAATCATCTCTTCATATAATTTAAATAAATATGCTAGCCTATCTTCATCACTCTCAAACGACTTATTCCTGTATATCTGTTCAATGGCAATATCTAGGTATTTATGAGCCTCTCGTAGTCCATCAGGCATTTTATCTGGATCATATAATTCTGCCATTGTTTTGTCTGGGTGACGTTCACGCTCACCAAGTATATTATAAACATGACCAGTCAAAGCTTCTTTTTGCCGAGGGTTAATGTTCGGAAATGGAAAAGTATTATAACAAAGTGCTGAAGAATATCTTAAATCTGTTTTAAGCCTTCCTCCGACAGTCCTAATCCAAACCATGTGCATATGTGATGTTAATATAGCAAAAATATAAGGTTCTGCACCATATATTACCTGTGCTGCATCAGAAATTACTGTTTTTTTATCTAAAAATCCAATAGGTATATAATCTCTATTTTCAGAAGAAGTTCTTGGAATAATAATGGAATTAGTATCTTTTTGAGCTAAAAAATAATACTTATACGGTAAATCGGCCATAGCCCTTGTACTTTTTTCAGTACTATTCTTTCTTAAAATTCTAATTTTATTTAATCTGTCTTTTATAAATGGGATAGATTCCGCTAAATCAACCTGACCATCTTGAATATACAAACACCACCTTTGTTGACCTCTTATAAATTCTTGTGAACCAATGTAATTCTTAATAAGACTTTCTGATTTAGGATATTTAAAAATCAAATTATCTTTTTCTTCTTTTGTTAATATAAAGTTTCCACCATCATTTAATAGATTTCCATAAACCATTTGTGGGAATTCTTTAGATAAAGGTTTTGAACGACGTGTAATATAGCTAGTACTACCTTCAGTTAAATATGGGTTTATACTTTTCACGCTAATATATTGACCGTCTTTATAAATTCTTTTAGTTTTAATATTTAAATTGGAAAGCCCAATAATAACACAAGTTACTCCTGCGTTTCCTTTAGCAAGATTTTTCCATTTAAAAGATTGATGTGCAAAACAAATTTCTACATTATTTTCCTTAAAAATTCTAGGCCACAGCAATGCAACCTGTTCACCTTGAGAAATTGAATTTGTGGAAACAAATGCTAATTTAATATTTTCATACCCAGAAATATATTTAGCTCCTTTGTAAAACCACGCAGAAATATAATCAAGACTTTTATAGTCATCAACAAAAAGGGTTTTTAAATCTTCTTTTTGTTCATCTTCTTGGTTTCTAGATCCAAGATATGGAGGATTTCCGATAACATATATTTCTTGAACTTCATTAAATTGATTTTTACGAGGACAAACTTTCTCCCAATCAACAAGAACAGCATTATCACAAACAATTTTCCCACTTTCTTTCAAAGGAAGTGTTGGCTTCATCATTCCAAACATATCGTCAAAATACTTATTCATTTGATGTTGTGCTAACCACAAAGAAAGACGAGCTATTTCGTGCGCAAAATCGTCAATTTCAATACCATAAAATGAGTTTAATGATATCCCTGAAAAAGTCATTGCCTGTTGCCCTAAATTTTTTATGTTTTCTAAAACTTTAATTTCAAGCTTACATAATTCTTTGTAAGATATAATAAGAAAATTACCTGAACCACATGCTGGATCAAATATTTTGATTTTTGCAATACGTTCACGAAATTTTGTAAGTTTCTTAAAATCATCCTTAATATTTTCTAATTCCTCATATAATTCATTTAAAAACAAAGGCTCAATTACTTTCATAATATTAGGAACAGAAGTATAGTGCATTCCAAGATTTTCTCGTTGGTTTGGATTTACCACCGCTTGAATCATAGATCCAAAAATATCAGGATTTATGGCATCCCATCCAAGCTTTCCACATTCCATGATAAGTTTACGTGAATTAAAGGTAAAAACTGGTAGCTTAATTTTATTTTCAAAAAGACCACCATTAACATACGGAAATTCTGTAAAATGGTGAGCAAATCTTGAACGTTCATTATCTTTTGTATTTAAAACATCAAAAAGTAAATCTAGATATTCACCTAATCCTTCTCCATTTTCTTGAGTATGAGAAATAATTGAGTTTGTAAATAATCCTTCACTTGAAAAAATACCAGTATCTTCTGCAAAGAAACAAAAAAGCAATCGAGATAAAAAGATATTTAAATCATGTAATTTTTCATCAGTATAATTTGGATTGTCTTTTATAATTTGATCGTAAAGTTTAGCCATTTTACTCGCAGCACGAATATCTGCTGGATTTTCACTTACATGTTGTGCTTTTTCCATTCCGGCCCAAGGTAAAAAAAATGTGTAGTGTTTTTCTAAACTTTTAATTTTAATATCCAATGTTTCTTTTGTTTTTGTATCGACTGCTAACAATGTTTCGAAATCTGTTACAACTATAAATCGAGGATTATACTTGTATGTATTTTTATCTTTCTGTAAACCATCAATTACGAAGTGTTCATCTTCTTCAAGAGTTGTGGCTTGGAAAAATACCTTATTTTTTAGAATAATTTGATGATTGTTTCCTGATAATTTTGTAGGACTTTTTTTAAGAAGAGATATTGTACTTTTAGGTAACCCGTATGCATTCAGTAACTCAAAAATAAATAATTCCCTAGATGGGTTTTGAGTTAAATTTTCCAAATCTTCTTGGAGTACAATTGGGTTCATAGATAAAAACATTTTACCATTTTTCTGTATTATTTAATAGCTTAATTTACATCGTTTTTTAATGTTATTTTCTTATTACTCAACAGAATCTCACTTTTCAAACATCTTAAAAATTCACGTTTTTCATCCATAGATCCCTCTTGAAGAATGAATTTGGCATAATTACGTATATCTATATCTTTAATAATTACAGGGGTTTTTCTATTCAACAACATTTGTTCAAAACTTTTAAATCTTTTAACTTCACTTGTTATTTTTTCCTTCATCGGGACTGTTTGTATTTCAAGGTCGTTGATAAGATTTTGAAGTTGTTTAATTAAATCATCTTCATTAATATAGCCAGACTTACATTTTGAATCTTTAACTCGTGTACATTTGTAATAAACATAACG
Organism: uncultured bacterium; assembly: GCA_903825265.1. GTDB lineage: Bacteria > Patescibacteriota > Minisyncoccia > Phycocordibacterales > UBA9973 > UBA8515. The sequence goes on from CAIJZW010000037.1 coordinate 6,299, forward strand.
ACTAACAGTACCATCTTTGTGCTTTTTAAATTTCTCATCTGCGGTAATTCCAGAACCACAAAGTCCGCAAGTCATGATTCTAGTGAAAGCAAATTCTTTTTGTTTAGATCTCGGTTCCATTGTCTGACTTTTAATTTGCCCCTGAACTAAATCATATAATTCTTTTGAGATGATTGGTTCGTGTGCTCCGTTGTACCAATTACCTGATCCTTTTGGAAATTCAAATCTTCCGTAATAGAAAGTATTTGAGAGCATTACATACAAATTCCCTAAACTTAGATGTATGTTATTTTCAGTTTTGAAATCAATATCATGCTTCAACCAATGAAATACTTTTCTCCCACTCCAATTTTGATAACCAACTTTTTCAAATATTTGTTTTATAATTGGTGCACGAACTGGATCAATTATTGCTTCACACTTCTGATCCATTCTTTTAAATTTTGTATAACCAGTAGGAGGTTTACAAGGCCATAATCCCATTTCTACTCTCGCTCTCAGTCCTCGTTTAACATTTATACTTTTATTATCATTTTCTAGTTTCGCCTGAGAACATAAAATCATTAAAAGAAATTTTTCATTTGGTGAATTAGAAAAAGTTTGTCCGAAAGTTTGTATATGAATTAATTTCTTTTCATCCATCAGATCAACAACAGTGCCAAGATCTCCTGCATTACGACTTAACCTATCTGGTGCCCATGTTAGTATTCCGTTATAAATACCTTTATTAATTTCCTCTAATAACTCCTTAAATACTGGTCTCTGCCCTGAAGCTTTAGCTGAATGAGATTCTCTTTTGACCGCTACCACGTTGAGCTTTAAACGCTCTGCTATGGTGGTCATTTCCTTAATTTGAGAATCTATAGACAAAGCTTGTTGCTCATCAGATTCAGTCGATTTACGTGCATACAGCACATATTTGATTCTTGTCTCGGTTGCTATTATTGGGTTATAAATAAGCCCTATATTGGTTGTTTCCATACCTTAATGATGTCAGAGATTAGCTCTTTTGCTAAGGCTTGAGTTGTTGGCAACTTGTTGGTAACTTCCTCTGTGATTTCAAGGGTCTGCGATACAATAGGCTTTGAATAATACGGTCGAAATGTTATTATTTAATTACAACTTAATAAGAAATAAGTATCCTAAACCTTAAGTTTACTTAAGGCATGGTGAAAAATCGCAACGAGCATAAAGAACCTATCATTAGGGTCGCTCGTTGCGTTATATGGGGAAACTCATATATGAGTCTTAGGACTCACCTAGTGGTAGGCTTTTTGCGTTCTACTCTCTAGTTTTATAAATAAAAAACGCAGAAAAAAATTTTCATGAATGCAAATAGTAAAATAGAGCTTCTTTCTGAAAAGAATAAAGCTCGAATAAAAAAGCATCCGTTTATAACTGGTTTTGTTGTTTTGATAGTTATTATTTTTTTAATAAATACTTTTAGTGGATCATCTAGTAGTACAACTCCAACTCCACAACCAGTTGCACAACAAACTCAAACAGTTCCAACCGTTTCAAAAGAACAAGCTCAAAAAGATTTAACTGATTTTATGGAAACTGCTAAAAAAGCAAAATTAGTTTCTTCTTATGAATTTTCAGATAGAGCAAACGAAGTATTTATAGATAGTATGTGGTATACACAAAAAGTTGATTTCAAAAAAGATTTTATCGCTAAAATAGGAATGTTAAAGAAAGCACTAACTGGATATACTCACTTTGAAGCAAAAGATGCATATACTAACGAAAAAGTTGCTGAGATAACTGCTTTCTCGCAATCAATAGAAATCTATAAATAATAAATACGTGGAACAACTGGTGGATTTTCTAATGTATTTAAAATTAGATTAGAAAAAGCGTCCGCTAAATCATCGTGCTTTTCGACTCCGAAATGCACGATTTGATTTATTAGTTCTTCAGCTCCTTTTTGTGGAAAAAGAATTTTACCTGTCTTTATTAAATATGCAGTCATAGCTAGTCTGCTACGTTTATCTTGATTACCAGGGCGAATTGTTTTCACGTTATATACTCCCTCATTTTGTAATTGTTGTGGTAAGGCTTTCTGATAAGCTACATCTTCAATAACTAAAGTCGGATGCACTTTGTTCTCTTTGTAATAAGTTTGAGTTAAAACTTTACACAATTCAATTGTTTCTGGAAAAGTGATACGACGATTTACAATTCCTGGAAGAATATAAATTCTAAGATCATGACGTTCCCCTAAAATTACTCCTGGCACCATGGCAGTATAATCAGCAGTATTTTTTTGAGATATAGCTAAATCAATACCAATTCTCGTCTCTTTATTTAAAGGATATCCTTGCCAATCTTTCAAGTTAGTTGGTATCTCATTGTAATATTGAATCCACTCGCGATGAATTGCTTGCTCTTCATTGGAAACAATATTTAGCATATATTCTCTTTGCCAAGCAAACTCGTTACCTGATTTTCTTTTTTCCATTTCAACATCTTCCTTGGTTGGATATTTTCCAAGCCATAAAATAGTCTCACCTTGGATAAGAGGATACTCTCGAAATACACCATCTATTTTTTGAGTTGCTATATCTTCTTTTATTCGCATAAGTAATGAATCTTCGTGCAGAAGATTTCCGATAAGGACAAAACGAGTATTTTTCTGACCAATTGGGATAACTTCACTAGTCCACCATTCATAAGTTTTGTTTCTTCCATCTCTTGTTTTTACGGAATCAATATCTTCCACGTCGTCACCAATTACAAGATCAGGTCTA
>CAIJZW010000038.1 GCA_903825265.1 uncultured bacterium
AAATTAATAAAACCTCACAATATTTAGTTGTGGGGTTTTTACTTGTATATATAAATATTATATACATTGTGAATTATATATAGAGGTTGATAGTGTGAAATAATTTATATTTTAGTGTTTCTACTCGAATATCACTCCAAGTACGGATGTTTTGAAAAATATAATTCTAGTGTAGAATATACACATATGTCATACAATATACAAAATTTTAAAGTAGAGTTAAAAAAGATAGAAGAATGGTTAGGAAAAGAATATGGTTCTGTTCATACAGGAAGAGCAACTCCAATGATTTTAGATAACATCATGATAGAAAGTTACGGTTCTTATATGCCGATAAAGAATGTAGCTAGTGTTTCTATCGAAGATCCAAAAACTCTTCGTATTGCTCCTTGGGATAAAAATCAAATAAAGGGGATAGAAAGCGCTATAAATGCTGCTAATCTTGGACTTTCTGTTCTTTCGGATAGTGATGGCGTTCGTGCTATTTTCCCAATGCTTACAACAGAAAACAGAACAAAACTTGTAAAAATTCTTAAAGAAAAATTAGAGGATGCTCGTATTAGTGTACGAAAAGAAAGACAAATAGAAATAGACAAAACAGAAGGCTTACCAGAAGATGATGTAAAACGCGCAAAAGAAGATATTCAAAAATGTGTAGATGAGTCAAATCAAAATCTAGAAGCTATTTTTAACAAAAAAGAGACAGATTTAATGAATAACTAAAAGTTTTAAAAATAACTAATCAAAAAGATTAGTTATTTTTATTTTAGATAAAAATTGTTATATGCTATTATGTTCTAATGAGCATTATAATTTTTATTGTTATTTTATTGATATTAGTAGTTTCTCATGAATTTGGTCATTTTATCGTTGCTAAGAAATCAGGAATTAGAGTAGATGAATTTTCTTTTGGTTTTCCACCTAAAATTTTTGGTAAAAAAATAGGGGAGACGACTTACAATTTGAATGCATTACCATTCGGAGGATATGTAAAGATTTTTGGAGAGAATGGAATTGATGAAACGGTAAACGAAGAAGATAAAAAAAGAAGTTTTACAAGTAAACCTCGATATATACAAGCTGCTGTGCTTTTAGCAGGAGTAGTTATGAACTTTTTAGTTGCATGGTTGCTTCTTTCTGTTGGTTTTATGTCAGGTCTTCCTTCTTCTTCATCTATGATTCCAAAAGGAGAGAATGTTGGAAATCAATATCTTACTGTTACAAGTGTTATTAAGGATAGTCCAGCAGAAATATCAGGACTTAAAACTGGAGATAAACTTCTTTCTTTAAAGACAAATAGTGATTTTGTAGAAACTCATTCTGCTGAGAACGTTCAGTCTTTTGTAAAAAAACATGGTAATGAATCTATCAAAGTTGATTATTTGAGAGGTAAAGATTATGGAGAATTAGAAATTACTTCTAAAAATAATAATGAAGGTATTCCGACTATTGGAATTGCAATGGATACTATAGGGATTCTTAAGCTTCCTGTCCATAAAGCTCTTTGGGAAGGACTTAAATTAACTTCTGATATTACTCTTGGTACAGCTGTTGGATTCTATAAGTTAATTAGTCAAACATTAGTTGGTAAAGGGGATATGTCTTCTATTACTGGTCCTATTGGTATTGTAGGAGTAGTAGGAGACGCAGCAAAGTTTGGATTTATATATTTACTCTCATTTACAGCTCTTATTTCTGTTAACTTAGCTGTTATTAATTTACTGCCTTTTCCAGCTTTAGATGGAGGACGATTATTATTCCTTTTAATAGAAAAAATAAAAGGTTCTCGTATAAAACCTGAAGTTTCAAATATAGTGAATACTGTTGGTTTTGGTATACTTATCCTTCTTATGGTTTTTGTAACTTATCACGATATAGTTAAATTATTTTAATATATTACATAAACAAAAAATACTTATTATATAAGTATTTTTTGTTTATGTTTACAAATTAAAGAATGTATGATATTATACAAATACATTCGCCAAGAGGCGATTTTATTTTTCACCTTATATAAATATGAAATTAAATGAAATCAGAAATATAGCTATAATTGCACACGTTGACCATGGTAAAACAACTCTAACAGACCAACTTATGAAACAATGCGGAATGGTAGAAGATGGTATCTCTATGGACTCAAACGCTCTCGAACTTGAGCGCGGTATTACTATTTATTCTAAAAATACTTCTGTTAACTATAAAGGTACAAAAATAAACATAGTTGATACTCCTGGACACGCGGACTTTGGTTCAGAAGTTGAACGTGTTTTACGTGCAATTGACTCAGTTCTTTTGCTTGTAGATGCACAAGAGGGTCCAATGCCTCAAACTAGATTTGTTCTTAAGAAATCACTTGAATTAGGTCTTAAGCCAATTGTTGTCATAAATAAAATTGATAAACCAGCAGCGAATCCTGATCGTGTTCACGAAGAAGTATTGGAATTGTTTTTAGAACTTGGAGCAAATGAAGAACAAATAAATTTCAAAACCATATACGCTATTGGAAGACAAGGTAAAGCATTTCTTAAGTTAGGTGATGATTCAAAAGATCTAACTCCACTTCTTGATTTGATTTTATCTGAAGTAAAAGAAGCATCTTCAGACGAAGAAGCTCCTTTTCAAGCACAGGTTTTTAACCTTGGTTATGATAACTTTTTAGGACGTTTAGCCATTGTTCGTGTTTATGCTGGTTCTATAAAAACAGGATCTTCTATTATTGTAAAAAATGCCGATGGTTCATCACGTAATTCACGTATTACAAAAATGTTTACATTTGAAGGTATTGCTCGAAAGGAAATGGAAAGTATAAACGTAGGTGATATTGCTATTATTGCTGGGATTCCAGATGTATTCATAGGAGAAACTATTTGTGATAATTTGAATACTATTGCTTTGCCTTCTATTGCTATTGATGAACCAACTATTTCTCTTAATTTCTTAGTTAATGATTCTCCTTTTGCAGGACGTGAAGGTAAATATGTAACAAGTCGTCAAATAAGAGAGAGATTAGAGAAAGAACTTGAAATTAACGTAGGTCTTCGTATTAGTTTTGATAAACCAGATGAAGAAGAAGTTCAAGAAGGATATTTAGTTTATGGAAGAGGAGAACTTCATATTGCTATTTTGCTTGAAAACATGAGACGTGAAGGATATGAACTTCAAGTTTCTCAACCACATGTAATTATTAAAGAAGAGAATGGTCAGAAATTAGAACCTTACGAAGAAGTTACTATTGATGTAAGAGCTGATGTTGCTGGGTCTGTTATAGAAAAATTAACTGCTCGTCGTGGAATGATAACAAGTATGCATGAGAAAGATGGAATAAACAGACTTTTGATTGATATTCCTACAAGAGGATTACTTGGATATAGAGGTCAATTTGTTGTTGATACAAAAGGTGAGGGAATTCTTGCTTCTAGATTTATTGGGTTCAAAGATTATGCAGGTGAAATAAAGAAACGCGATGTAGGATCAATGACTTCAATGGTAAATGGTAAAGTTGCTGCTTTCTCACTTTGGACACTTCAAGAAAGAGGAATACTTTATGTAGAACATGGAGATGAAGTTTATGAAGGTATGGTTATTGGTAACGTAACAAAAGGGGATGAAATGACTGTTAACCCTACAAAAGGTAAACAACTTTCAAACATGCGTTCTTCTGGAACAGATGAAGCCGTAAATGTGAAGCCACCATATAAGTTATCTATTGAAAGAGCCTTAGAAGTAATGGCAGATGATGAATTTCTTGAAATTACACCTAAGAACGTACGTTTACGTAAGAAGTTTTTAACAGAACAAGACAGATCAAAAGCTAAAACATCCGCAAATAAGAAGTAGTTTTGTTCGGTTAGACCTTTAATAATTATCATTATTTGACTTTATTGGATAGTAATGATATTATAAAAAAGTAAAAATTATATTAATTGAAAAGTGCCATGCTGAAATAATTCATATGGCATTATTTATAAAATAAAATGGCTAATACTATCACATTTAAACCTAAACAAGTTACAAAAAGAATTCTTTCTAATTTGCCCCCTAGGGCTTATGAGGTTGTTGTGAACCGATTTGGAATTACAAATGATGGAGAAAGAAAAACTTTAGAAGCTATTGGTCAAAAATATGGTATCACTCGTGAACGTGTTCGTCAGATAGAGAACTCTGCTCTTGCTCTCATTCGTAAAGGAGAATCATTCAAAAATGAGAAAGCTGTCTTTGAAGAACTAAAGAAGTTAATGCACACTATGGGTGCTATTGTTTCTGAGCAAGATTTTTTAAATCATCTTTCTAAAGATAAAATTACACAAAATAATATTCACTTATATTTAACTTTGAGTGACTATTTTACTAAACACAAAGAAGATGCTCATTTCAAAACTCGTTGGAGTGTAGATAGTGACGTTTCTGATCAAGTTCACAAATCACTTAAAAATCTTTTCGAAAATCTTTCTAATGATGAATTAATTTCAGAAGGTGATCTTGTTGTTAAATTTTTAGAAGAAGTAAAAGATTTATCAGAACAATACAAGAATGAAGAAATTGCTAAAAGATGGCTTTCTATTTCTAAAACTCTCAACAAGAATCCTTTAGGAGAATGGGGTAAATCTACATCTTCTTCTATTAAAGCTCGTGGAGTTAAGGATTATGCTTTTCTTATGATGAGGAAACATGGTTCACCTATGCATTTTAGAGAAGTAGCTAAAGCTGTTGCGAATACTTTTGATAAGAAATGCCATACTGCTACTTGTCACAATGAACTCATAAAGGATCCTAGATTCGTTTTAGTTGGACGTGGTATTTATGCGCTTTCTGAATGGGGATACAAAACTGGAGTTGTTCGTGATGTTATTAAAGAGCTTTTGAAAAAGAATGGACCAATGAGTAAAGATGATATAGTTGATCAGGTTATGAAAGAAAGATATTTAAAGAAAAATACAATCTTGGTTAATCTTCAGAACGTTAAATATTTTAAAAAGAATAAAACAGGTTTATATACCGCTTGCTAGTAAAATAAAATTCCTCTCTTGTAGAGGAATTTTATTTTTATATATGATATAATACAAACATGTATAATCGTGGAATGATAAACATAGTTATGATAATTCTAGGCATAATCCTTATCGCAATATTATTTGGTTTCTTCACTTCGTCTTCGCTTAGAATTTGGTAGTTTAAATATATATTTCATTTGATATGATTCAAGAATTTCTCAATACTCACAATATAAATCTTCTTCAAATGCTAATTGTTGCTGTTGGTTATTTAATGCCAATTCCTTTGGCATATATTGCATTATTCCTTTGGCACCACTATAGACAAGAGCGTTTTATTATGGGTATTAAGTGGGCACTTCTTGAAATTCAAGTTCCAAGAGATGTTATTAAATCTCCTGCAGCTATGGAGCTTATTTTTTCTAATGCTTTTTATCATAAAAGTGGAAAAGGATTTTGGGAACAATATATTCAAGGTGCACCATGGTTTTGGTTTTCTCTCGAGATCGTATCTATAGACGGAAGAGTTCATTTCTTTGTTCGTACTCCTACTAGAATGCGTAACTTAGTAGAAACACAGATTTACGGGCAGTATCCTCAAGCTAAAGTTGTCGAAGTAGATGATTATGCTTTCCATGTACCTCAATATAAGAAAAATGGTGATTGGAATATGTGGGGTTGTGAATTTAATAAACTAAAGGAGGACTTTCTTCCTTTCAAAACATATAAAAATTTTGGAGATGACATGAAGACTGGGATTAAAGAAGAATTTAAAATTGATCCGATCACTCCAATGATTGAATATTTAGGTTCTATTCCTCGTGGTCAACAAGTTTGGATTCAGATGGTTATTCGATGGAGTCTTACAAAATATCACAATCATCATACAGGGAAACATATGGATTTTTACGAGGCAGCAAAGTTTTATATAGAGAATGATCTTCTTGGTCCTTATACTCGTACGCAAAAAAATGATAATGTGGTAGGTACCTTTGGTAAACAAGTTGGTATGCCTGAGCATTTAAAACCAATAGTTAAAGCAGTAAATGATGGTATGTCTCAATTACATTTTGATTGTGGTATTCGTCTTATTGCGCTTTCAGATAAAAGACTTTGTACGGAAGATCAATTCCAGAATCTTCGTCGTGAAGTTCGTCTTTTATTTCGCCAGTATGCTCAACCACAGATTAATGAAATTAATCGTGTAAATTCTACGCAGTTTGATGCTCCATGGTCTGATCCAACTGGTCTTGCTTTGACTAAAATCAAAAAAAGAATGTTAGATTTTTATCGTATGAGAACTTTCTTTCATCCACCATTACAATACGCAGCTGATTATCCTAAATTATTATCTGCATTCTTTCCTGCTAATAGACCTAAACCTTTCGTTCTTTCAAGTGAAGAACTTGCAACATTATTCCACTTCCCAGGTATGGTTTCTGAGACTCCAAGCTTCAAGCGTATTGAATCAAAAATTGCAAAACCACCTTCCAATTTACCTATATAATGTATTTAATATATGGATAATTTAAATGAAGAAATAAAAAGCTCTATTGATTCTTCGAGCCCTAGTATTATTAAAAATAAAAAGTATAAATCAAATTTATTTTTGAATATAATTATTGGAATAAGTTTATTATTTATACTTTTTTATTTTTTATTATCTTCTCCTGTTCGTGAAAAAGATATAATCATTCACGTATCTACGAATGATTCTCTTGTAAAAGTATCTAAAGATTTAGAAAGTAAAAATGTTATTGGTCATTCATTCATATTAAGAATGTTTATTTCTATTCTTTCAGGGGATAAGCATATACCTAGCGGGGATTATCTTTTTAAGAAAGATGAATCTATTTTTGCTGTTGCTTGGCAGATATCAAAAGGTCAACATAATATTTCTCCTATTAAAATTACTTTTAAAGAAGGTATGACAAATGAAGAGATGGCAAACTTACTTGCAAATAAGATACCATCTTTTCGTAGAGATTTATTTTTAAGTGACACAAGATCAAAGCAAGGATATTTATTTCCAGATACCTATTTTTTCTTTCCGTTATCTACAACAGATGAAATTTTAAATGAAATAACTGCAAATTTTAAAAAAAGAATATCTAGTATTGATAAAGATATAAAATCTTCAAACAGAAGTTTATCTGATATAATAATAATGGCTTCAATTCTTGAAAAAGAAGCAAAAGGCAAAGAAGATTCATCTGTTATCTCTGGTATATTATGGAAAAGAATCAAAAAGGGGATGTTGCTTCAGGTAGATATAGCTCCTATTACTTATAAAAATATCGGCTTACCTGATGTTCCAATAAATAATCCAGGACTTTCTTCTATACTTTCAGCTATTAATAGTGAAGAGTCTCCTTATCTTTTTTATCTTCATGATGATAATGGGCAAGTACATTATGCTATTGATTTTAGTGAACATAGAAGTAATATAGCAAGATACTTAAAATAATAAGATTATTAAATTGGTTTATATTATGATAATAAAAACAACAAAACAAAAAGAATATGAATTATTAGATTCTGGCGAAGGTAAAAAACTTGAACGTTATGGTTCATATATTTTATCTCGTCCAGACCCAGAGGCTTTATGGAAGAAATCTTTGAGTAATAAAGATTGGGGAAAAGCCGATTTAGAATTTATCCGTAATGGTACTAAAAATAAATGGATAATTAAAAATGGAATTCCTAATAATTGGAATATTTTATATGGAGGTTTAAATTTTTCTATAAAACCTACTTCTTTCAAACATATAGGTATATTTCCTGAACAATTACCTAATTGGCAATGGATGGCAAATTTAATTACTAATTATAAGTTACAAATTAATGATGAAGAGCAAAAACCAAGAGTTCTAAATCTTTTTGCATATACTGGTGGGGCAACTCTTGCTTGTGCGAAAGCCGGAGCAGAAGTTTGTCATGTTGATGGATCTAAAGCTGCTGTTGATTGGGCACGTTTGAATGGGGAAATTTCGGGCCTAAAAGACGCGCCTGTTCGTTGGCTAATAGAAGATGTAACTTTATTTTTAAAAAGAGAAATAAAAAGAGGAAGAAAATATGATGCTATAATAATGGATCCTCCATCTTTTGGTCATGGACCGAAAGATGAAATATGGAAAATAGAAGAAGGCTTTCTAAGTCTTATGGATTTATGTAAGGAAGTACTATCAGATGATCCTTTATTTATTTTGATTAATGGTTATACTGCAGGTTATTCTTCTATTGTTTATCAAAATAATTTATTAGATTTAATGAAAGATTATAAAGGAGAAGTAGAATCTGGTGAATTAGTCATAGAAGAAAGTTCTAGTAAAAAGTTACTTCCTTGCGGAATATTTGCAAGATGGAGTAGAAAATAAAGGTCCAACCTCATGTGGACCCAGAGGTTGTACCTTTATTTAATTTAGAAAGTTTATTTATCTAAATGAAATTAATTAAATCAAATAATAATAAAACTGTATTTGTAGGAGTATCAGGTGGAGTAGATAGTTCTGTCACTGCTCTACTTTTAAAAGACCAAGGTTATAATGTTGTTGGGGTTTTTATTCGTACGTGGTCTCCAGATTTTATAGAATGTACGTGGAAGAGTGAAAGACGAGATGCAATGCGAGTTTGTGCTTACTTGGATATTCCATTTCTAGAATGTGATGCAGAAGTTGCTTATAAGAAAGGTGTTGCAGATTATATGATAGAAGAATATAAAAAAGGAAGAACTCCTAATCCTGATGTTATGTGTAATCGTGAAGTAAAGTTTGGAGTATTTTGGGAGTTTGCTAAAAAACATGGTGCAGATTTTATAGCGACAGGACACTATGCTATGAATAATCACCAATCACCAATTACTACTTACAAACTTAAAAAAGGAGTAGATCCTTCTAAAGATCAAACATATTTTCTTTGGACTCTTACACAGGATGATTTGGCTCATACTTTGTTTCCAGTAGGTCATTTAGAAAAAACACAAGTCCGCAAGCTTGCAAAGAAATATAAACTTCCTACTGCTGTAAAGAAAGATAGCCAAGGTGTTTGTTTTTTGGGTCCACTTGATATGAAAGATTTTTTGAAACATTATATAGAATCTAAAGAAGGTAATATTCTTGATGAAAAAGGGAAAGTAATAGGTACTCACGATGGAGCAATATTTTTTACATTAGGAGAACGTCATGGTTTCGATATTAGTAAAAAAGAAGATAATAGTAAGCCATTATATGTTATTGCAAAAAACATAGAAGAGAATACTATCACAGTTAGTTATAAATATGATTTATGTCTTAAAAAAGATAATATTTCTAGTGGAGTTGTTTTATGTAGTAATACGAATTGGATTTCAACAATTCCAGAAAATAATAAATTTTATGAAGGTCAGATTCGATACCATGGAGAAATGTTAAATTGTAAGATAGAAATTTTGGAAAACCAAAAAACTAAAATTATTTTTGATAAATATATTCCTGTTGATAAAGGGCAATCAATAGTTTTGTATGAAAATGATATTTGCTTAGGTGGTTGTATTGTGGAATAATGTAATTAATCAATTAATTTTTTAAATTTATATGCTTTACGAAGAAATAGAAAAATCTGGAGATAATATAGTCTTTGTTTATACAATGTGTGGAAGTAAGGAAGAAGCTAGAACTTTAGGTCTTTCTGCTGTGGAAGAAAAGTTAGCTATTTCTGCGGATTATTGGATTACAAATTCTATTTATCCATGGAAAAATGTTGTTCAAGAAATTGAGCAATATGTACTTATGATATCAACACAAAGAGCTTTGAGTTCTAATTTGATTAATCATATAGAATCTGGTCATTCTTATAGTATTCCTATGATTGTCGTATGTAATACTGCAATGTCTAATGAATCATATTCTCTTTGGGTTAATAATACTTTAAATGATAAAGATGGTTATATTACAAAAGAGCAGAGTCTAGCTAAAGAAAAAGAAAAA
>CAIJZW010000039.1 GCA_903825265.1 uncultured bacterium
AGATAATTTAAAATAAAATTTTGAATAAAATTAAGCTTTCGAGATAAAAAAATAGCTTGTGATTTTTATCACAAGCTATTGATTTTATTTAAGGGGAATTATTTATTTTTTTTAAATTCCCCCTCTTTTTTTAATTCTATTTTTGTCTCCCCGTTTTCTACTATTTTTTTAAATAATAGAAAACAGTCTGTATCAGTTGCTGGTTGCAACTTGACTGTTTGTTTGTTTTCCAGAACCAGGGTGACATACTTTGTTTTATCTAAAACAAAAGTACTATCTCTGTTGTTGTAACAAAACTCAAAATTTACATTTTGAGAATATGAAAGCGGAAACAAAATTGTTATAGACGCAACATTAGTTTGTTGCGCTTTTAAAATTATTTTTCCTCTTGAGAAATCTGGCACGATACCATAAATAGTACCGACGCTATCCACAAAGTGAACAACCCCAGATTTATCAACTAAAACCTCGCTAGATTTCATAGCATCCTCTACTCTCATAGAAGTACTATTAAAAAATGCGATTTCTTTTACGACGGATACTCCTCCTTTTTTCACAACAGCATCAAATACTGTTGGTTTCCAATAGCTGAAACCGTCGAACTCCTGCAAGGGAAGTTTTTGCTCCACGATTCTATGGGAGCATGAACTAAAAATAAACTGACTGACTATCACAACTATCGTTGCGCTAATCAAAAAACTTCTTTTCCTCATATTTAATTTTATTTAAATTACATTGTTTGCCTGTATCAAATCATATTTAGAGACAAATGTCAAGTCTATATATGACTCTTTATAAGTTATAATAAATCTTATGAGTATTCAATTTGATGACGATAAACAGAATAAAAATCTTATAGATTTACGAAAACAAGAGGAAGAAGACCTTGTAGATATCTTAGCAGAAGCCCGTTATGGAGTTCCCGCTATTCACCTATCATCTATACCTATAGAGAATGATGCTCTTCGTACAATTGAAGAGAAAGATGCCCGTGCAGAAGAAGTTGCTCCATTTAAACTTTTAGGAAAAGACATTCATGTCGCTGTTCGTTCACCTCAACCAGACAAATTAGAAAATTTACGCAAATATTTTACAGACCGTGAATTTTTACCTCATTTTTATATGGCATCTTTATCTAGTTTAGAAAAAGCTTGGGATAGATACAAAGAAATTTCTTATGCAAAAGAATCAAAGTCTGGAAGTATTGCTATTTCAGGTGAATCTCTAAAAAAGATAATGGTGAATATTAAGAATGTAGACGATATTAAAAAGGCTATTGTAGATATAGAGAAAGATAACATACATACAACTTCACACATACTAGAGATAGCAATCGCTGGAGCTGTTGCTATAAATGCTTCTGATATACACTTCGAACCAGAAGAAAATACAGTCAGACTACGTTTCCGTTTAGATGGAATACTTCATGAAGTTATGGAAATATCCCCCGCAGCTCATAAATTCATAAATTCTAGAATTAAACTTATTTCTGGTTTAAAAATTACAACGAATGCTATCGCACAAGATGGACGTTTCAGTATATATCTTGATGAAGATGAAATATCTCTCCGTGTTTCTCTTATTCCTGGAGCTTATGGTGAATCAATAGTAATGAGAATACTTAACCCAAAATCTATAAGAGTAAAATTGGAAGATATGGGTATTGAACCAAAGTTGTATGAAATTTTTATGAAAGAAATAAGGAAACCAAATGGTCTTATTCTTCTTACAGGACCAACAGGTTCTGGTAAAACAACTACCCTATACTCTTTCCTTCAGAAAATTTATTCAACCGAAATAAAAATTATTACAATCGAAGATCCTATAGAATATCACCTTCCTGGAATCACTCAAACTCAAACAGACAGTGAAAAAGGTTATACTTTCCTTGAAGGTTTACGTTCTGCACTTCGCCAAGACCCAGATGTAATAATGGTGGGAGAAATACGCGATAGTGAAACAGCTAAAATTGCAGTTGAGTCAGCTCTTACTGGTCACTTGGTTTTCTCTACTCTCCATACAAACAACGCAGCTGGAGTTATCCCTCGTCTTATAGACTTAGAAGTTAATCCTAAAATTTTAGTTTCTGCTCTCTCTTTATCTATCGCTCAAAGATTAGTTCGAAGACTTTGTGTTCATTGTAAAAAAGAAAAAGTAATCGGAGAAGAAGAACTATCAATAATTAATGCTAATATAGAAAAAGCAAAATCCCATGGTAAAAATTTTGCTGATTACGGAATAGATGTAAATACTCCATTTAAAATATATGAACCCACTGGATGCCCTGAATGTAATAGTACTGGATACAAAGGACAAATAGGAATATTCGAAGCTATTTATAATGATGCTAAAATTGAAGAAATAATAATAAAAAATCCAAGTGAAAGAGAGATTAAAGAAGTAGCAAGAAACCAAGTATCTCTTACAATTCAAGAAGATGGTCTTGTAAAAGTACTAAAAGGTATCACCTCTTATGAAGAAGTAGCGAGTGTTGTAGATTTAAAAGAAGAATAAAAAAATAACTACTTTTTAGAGGCGTGCGCAAGGCTGTCGAGCCGAGCAATGAGGAAAATTTCAGCAGAAATTTATCCGGACTCTAAAAAGTAGTTACTTTTTATTTCTAATAATACAGAAAAGAAAAAAACATAAATCTCTAAACAATCCTTTGAAAACATGCGTTAACAAAGTAACATAAGCTTACAGGATAGACCCAGTAAATATAAATATAAACCAAGACGTCCTATGCACATATATAGAGCACGGGGCCGATTGCTTAGAGATTTATGTCCTCTTCACAAAAATGCTATAATTAAACATATCAAATTTCTGCTAGAAGTATAGCATATTAAGAATATAATGTCAAGTAAAGATACAACACAAAAAAGTGTCCGTCCAGAGTCCTCCAAACAGAAGGATGAAGGATTTTTAGATCAAACACTGCGTCCTAACATATGGGAAGAGTATGTTGGTCAAGAAAACATAAAAGCAAATCTTAAAATTCTTCTAACAGCAGCAGAAGAAAGAGCCCACCCTGCCGAACATATACTCTTCTATGGACCTCCTGGTCTTGGTAAAACAACTCTCGCTCATCTTATAGCTAAAGAAACAAGAAGACAGATTAAAATTACTTCCGGGCCCGCAATAGAAAAGGTTGGTGATTTAGCTTCAATACTTACAAACCTTGCCCCTGGTGATATTGTCTTCATCGATGAAATCCATCGTTTAAATAAAATGGTAGAAGAGGTTTTATATCCTGCTATGGAATCAGGAGTATTAGATATTATTATAGGAAAGGGACCTTCTGCTCGTACTATCCAACTTGAGCTTCCACCATTTACACTTATTGCTGCAACTACTCGTATCGCATTACTATCATCCCCTCTTAGATCAAGATTTTCTGGTGGAGTCTTTCGACTTGAATTTTATAACAATGAAGAAATCAAAAAAATTGTATCTCGTTCTGCAAAGATCCTCGGAGTAGAATTAGAAGACGAAGCATTAGATGAAATAGCAAAACGTTCAAGATTTACTCCCCGTACTGCTAACTACTTCCTTAAGCGTTGTCGTGATTATGCTCAAGTGCACAAACTATCTCTTTCTAAAGAAGCAGTAAAGAATGCTCTGGCTTTACTTGAAATAGATGAACTTGGTTTAACATCCTCAGATAGAAGAGTTATAGAAATAATAATAAGTAAATTTAATGGTGGACCGGTAGGACTTAAAACAATCTCAGCTGCAACAAGCGAAGAAGAGGCTACTATAGAAGAAGTCATAGAACCTTACCTTATACAACTTGGATTACTCGAACGTACAAACCGTGGTAGAACTGTTACAAAAAAGGGTTATGAACATTTAGGGTTTGATTTTATTGAAAAGTAACTTTTAGTATAGAATTAATTTTCTATTAAAATAGTATTATCATAGGGTCCGCATAATTTCTTACTAGAAATTTGCTCAGTGCTCGGGCCGTCGCCCTCCGCCGGCCCCTCTGATAATACTATTTTAGTAAAAATTAAACATTTATATTTATGCGAATTTTAGCAATAGATCCAGGATTCGAAAGAGTCGGAATAGCAATAATAGATAAAACATTAACACCAAAACATCTTTTGGTTTATTCTGAATGTTTTAAAACTTCTGCAAAAATACCATTTCATTCGCGATTAACTTTAATAGGAGATGAAATCGAAAAAATTATAAAAAAGTTTGAACCAGATGCTCTCGCTATTGAAAAATTATACTTTACTACTAATCAAAAAACTGTCATGGGTGTATCTGAAGCAAGAGGAGTAATGATATATAGTGCCTCTAGAAATGGATTATTAATATATGAATATACTCCACCACAAATTAAAATAGCTGTTACTGGATATGGTAAATCAACAAAAGATATGGTCATGTCTATGGTCCCTAAATTAATAAAAATAAACAAAGAAACCAACTCAGACGATGAATTAGACGCTATTGCTATAGGTATTACATGCCTTGCCTGTGAAAGATTTAATCCTTCTTAAAAAGAAAAGTTTTCCACATATTTCAAGGTATTGCAAAAAAAATAATATTTTGATACAAATAATCATTATAATATGTTTTTAAAAAAATTAATTTAAATTTATGAGTTATAAAGACGACGAAGAATTAAGTGGTACAGATATTAAAGAGGATGAAATTGACATATTAGACTCTAGTGAAAATCTTGATGATCCATTAGATGATGAAATCATAGACGACGATCTACTTATAGATGACGAAGAACTCCTCATTGACGAAGAAGATGACGATGAATCAACTGACTTTGTTGGTTTAGATGGATCTGAATATTAATTTAAATTAAAAAAGTGTTATGTGTCTGATTAGACACATAACACTTTTTTAATTATTTGTTTATTTAATTATTATCTTACAAAATCTTTTCTTCCCTATTTTATAAACTCCTTCTTTTGCATTTTCATTATGGCTAGCAACCTTCTCATCTAAATCCATATTTGTAATAGCTCCTTCATCAACAAGTCTACGAAAATCACTCTTAGAATTTATTATTTTTTTATTTAAAAGCACATCAACAAGTAAAGAATTTTCTTTTACTATTACATCCTCTATATCTGTTGGTATTTCTTTTTTAGAAAAAGTACTCTCCCATCTATCTTCTGCTTCTTTGGCTTTTTTCTCTCCGTAAAAAACAGAAATAATTTCTTTAGCTAATCTCATTTTAAAATCACGAGGATTCACAATTCCAGATTTAAGGTCTTTACTTATATCTTCTATTTCTTGAGTTGAAATATTTGTACAAAGTTCAAAACCAGATACTATTAAACCGTCTGTCCAACTCATAATTTTTCCATACATTTCTTCTGATGTATCACATAATGCAACCATATTACCTTCTGTTTTACCCATCTTCTTTCCAGAATTATCTTCAAGAAGCTTCATGGTTATCACAAATTTTTCTTTCCCTTTCATTGTCTTCATAAGATCACGACCACAAAGCATATTAAAGGTCTGATCATTGCCCCCTATCTCTCCGTCAACATTCATAGCAACAGAATCATAACCTTGCATAAGTGGGTACATAAATTCGTGAAGATATATAGGTTTACCTTCTTCTATTCTTTTTTCAAACATATCTCTCTCTAACATTTGTTGAACTGTCATATTTGAAGCTAGAGAAAGAACATCTTCAAAATTCATTTTGCCCAACCATTTAGAATTAAATTTAATTTGAGCAGCGTTTTTACCAGAAAAAGAAATGAGAGAACTTGCTTGTTTCTTATAATTCTTCAAATTAACCATAACTTGTTTATGGGTAAGCTGTTTACGTGTTGCACTCTTATCTGTAGGATCTCCTATCATAGCGGTAAAATCTCCCATTAAAAGTATTATTTTATGTCCTGCTTTTTGAAATTCACTTAATTTTTTAATAGGAATAGCATGTCCAAGATGAAGAGTTGGGCCTGTTGGATCAATACCTAAATATATTGTAAGTTTTTCGCCTTTATTTATTTTACTTTCTAAAAACTCCCTAGATGGGTAAACAGAAGATATTCCTCTTGTTAATAAATCATTGTTTATCTTATTCATAGTCATATATTATCATATCTTAAAATCTTTGTCCGTAGTGTCTAAAACTGTGTTATTATATTCTTATATGAAGAAACATTCATTCAAAACATTTAAAAACCTATTATTTTTATTAATTGGGCTTGGAATTGTATTAACTGGAATTGTTATCATTTGGATAAGCACCTTGCAGTTGCCCGATTTTAAACTTTTTACTGAAAGAAAAATTCAAAGCTCTACAAAAATATATGATCGCACAGGGCAAATACTACTTTATGATGTACACCAAAATATTAAAAGAACCGTTGTTCCATACGAAGAAATAGGAACTGATGTTAAAAATGCAACTGTTGCAATTGAAGACAGCGAATTTTACCAACATAAAGGAATTAGAATAAAGTCTATTGCGCGAGCTATTTGGTCAAATATATCTGGTGGTAAAGTTCAAGGTGGATCTACAATAACTCAACAATTAATTAAAAATACTCTACTTACCTCCGAAAGATCTGTTGCTCGTAAAATTAAAGAGTGGATACTCGCTGTAAAACTAGAAAGAGTATTAAGCAAAGAAGACATCTTGGCTTTATATTTAAACGAGGCCCCTTATGGTGGAAATATCTATGGAATTGAAGAAGCCTCAATAGCTTTCTTTAATAAAAAACCTATTGACCTTACTTTGGCTGAATCTGCTTATTTGGCAGCAATTCCAAATGGTCCTACTTACTATTCTCCATATAGAAAAAACAGAGACAAGTTAGAGGAAAGAAAAAATTTAGTTCTAAAAAGAATGCTTGATTTAAAATTTATAGACGAGAACACTTATAATAAAGCCAAAAGTGAGGTTGTAACATTTATGCCTGAAAGACCCATGAATATACTAGCTCCTCACTTTGTATTTTTTATTAGAGATTATCTAGAAAATCGTTACGGAATTAATGCCCTTGAAGATGATGGATTAAAAATTATAACTACACTCAATTATAATTTACAAAAAAAGGCTGAAGAGATAGCACTTGAAAAAGCAAAAGTTAATGAAAAAGATTGGAATGGTAAGAATACTGGAATTGTTGTTATAGATTCTAAAACAGGCCAAATACTTGCCATGGTTGGATCTAGAAATTATTTTGATAAAACAGTGGATGGTAACTTTAATGTAACAACAGCCCAAAGACAGCCTGGATCTTCATTTAAACCAATTGTATATGCTGATGCTTTTGAGAAAGGATACACAGCAGACACCACTTTATTTGACGTAAAAACTGAATTTAATGCTTCTTGCGATCCAAACGGAGAACCACTACCTAACCATAAAACTACTACTTGTTATACTCCAAGTAACTATGATGATAAATTCCGTGGACCAATGACACTTAAGGATGCCCTAGCTCAATCTATAAACGTAGTTGCTATTAAACTTCTATACTTAGTTGGAATAAACGATGCAATAAAAATGGCAAGCGATTTAGGTATCACTACATTAACTGACCCATCTCGATATGGACTTTCCCTTGTTATTGGAGGAGGAGAAACTACATTACTTGAAATGACTTCTGTTTATAGTGTTTTCTCTGCAAATGGAATACGTCATCCTTATAAAAGTATTCTTTCTGTAGAAGACGTAAGTGGAAAGATTTTGGAAAAATTTGAAGATAAACCATATCAAGTTCTTAGTCCAAATACAACAAACATCTTATCTAATATTCTTTCAGATGATAAAGCTAGAACTCCAACATTTGGAGCTAATTCTATATTAAATATCCCTGGTCATAATGTAGCTGTTAAAACAGGTACAACAAATGATAACAAAGACGCATGGACAATTGGATATACGCCTTCTGTTGCAGTTGGAGTATGGGTTGGTAATAACGACAACACCCCTATGAAAAAGGGTGGTGCTGCCCTTGCAGGACCTATCTGGAACGCTGTTATGACAGAAGCACTGAAAGATAAACCAAATGAATTTTTTGAAGACCCAGAACCAGTAAGTTCTTCTATTCCTCCTATACTTCGTGGTTTTTGGCAAGGAGGAGAAACATTCATGTCTAATTCTGTTCTATACAGCACAACCACAGGAGTACCTATTGAAAATAATAAAAAAGAAACTTCTATTACAAATGTACATACTATTTTATATTGGATAGACAAAAGTAATCCACTAAACAGTACACCATCAAAAAGTACTACTGATGCACAATATACAAACTGGGAATATGGAGTCCAAAAATGGTGGGTGAATAATTCTAAAAATTATAAAATAGTATCTGCTTCAGATGCACCTAGTATTTCTAGTCTAATATCTATACCCAAACCAGAATTTACAATAACTGGATTACTAGATAATCCATACTATAATGATAGTGCTATTAATTTTAAAATTAATTCACTAAATCAAACACCCATTAGGAAGATTGATATATTTATAAACAATACATATCTTAAAACATTAAAAAGTGAACCTTTTAATGTTTCATTTATACCAAAAGAAACATCTGGAATAAAAACTAATAATATAATCCATGCCATTGGTTATGATACCAATAATGAAACAGGAGAAGTAACTGCAAATATAGATATAAATCTATAAATTATCTTATATCAATATATTTAGTGTTAATAGATAACGAGGATAAATCTTTTAAAATTTTGTCTTTATTTATCAAAATTTCATTGCGAACAAGTGGTGATGCTTTTATATATATAATATTTCCTTTTATTTGAATAAATTTCTTTTCAATTTTCACTGATATATTATTATATATAGAACTTGAGATTAAATCATAAGCTTCTTCTTTAGAGAGGAGAACATTCCTAATTTTATCTAAATAATTTTTAATATGATTATAATCCATAGAATTTTCAATTAGTAATTACTAACGATTCATTGGCATTACTAAATACATAAAAGAAGAATCCCCTATAGATCTAATAATCATAGGCTTATTACTACCATTAAACTGCAAAACAAGAGAATCAGATATCATGGAAGGAAAACACTCTATAATATATTTATAATTAAAATTAAGTACAATATTCTCTCCAGATAAAGCTCCAGACATAAGAGTTATATTTTCACCTATATCATTATTCTTTGCTTCTATTTCAAAAACTTTTTCACTTGGTTTTATATTAAAAGTAACTTGATTAAATTTATCAGCAAAAATATTTGATACTTTTAAAGACGAAATAAAATCTTGTTTTAATAAGGTAACTTCTGTTGCTGTATTTTTAGGAATAATTTGTTTGTAATCAGGAAAAGACCCATCAATAACTCTTGAGGTTAGATACATACTTGAGGTTGAAAAAGATATTTGATTCTTTTGAAGGGTTATTTTAATATCCCCTTCAATATTTTCAAGAACTTTAATAATTTCAATTGTGTTTTTAAATGGTATTAATATTCCATTAAAAGATAATTTTTGTTTTATTTTTACTTTCTTTTCTGCAAGCCTAAAAGAATCAGTCGCAACAAAAACAAGAAGATCATCTTCTGGGTATATATAAACACTTCCTATTTCTGGTTTAATTTCAGATGTTGAAGCACTGTAATAAACTGATTTTACCCCTTCTAAAAATTTAGAAGCTGGAATAGATAAAACTTCTCCTTCTATAAGTGGGATTGTTGGAAAATCTTCACTTGGAATACTTTTTAAAATAATAGTATTTGATTTAGTTATTACAGATAAATTATTATTTACTAATTCAAATGAAACCATTTGATCTCCAGATAAAACAGAAAACAATGAAGAAAGAATATCACTTCTAATAGCAATAACTCCTTCTTTCTCAATTTTTGCAGGAACTTCTATCTCTATACCAATATTTAAATTAGTAGCACGAAGTTTTAATGTCTTACCTGTAGCAACCCAAAGAACAGAACCTAAAACTGGAAGTGTTAAATTCTTACCAGTTATTCTATCAACTGTTACAAGGGCACTTTTAATTTTTTCTATTGAGCATTCTAGTTTCATATAATTGTTAATTAATCTATTAATATAATTTATTACTATTACTATCAGTGTTAATATGTGTATTACTTTTTGATCTTTATTTTATATGGTTTATTTTAAATTTTTAAAATATTATAACTTAGCTATCTTTTAATAAATATTTATTAAAATTTTTCTATGAAAGTTTTCCACTTTTTTAATTTCTTTAATCACATCTTTTCCACATACTTATAAAATCTACTTAAACATAATTCTTATTTTTTCAATTTCTTGTAGTAACGCCGGATCTGTTTTTAAATCATCTTTAATTTTTAAATGTGAATGTATTGCAGTTGTATGATCTCTTCCTCCTAGTTTGTCCCCTATGAGTGAGTAAGAGATATTAAAATCTTCACGAAGTACATACATGGCTACTTGTCTTGCTTTTACTATTTCTTTTCGACGAGTCTTTTCATATATTGCATCTTCTGCTATTCCATAATGATTTGCAATTATCAAAACTATATCTTTTATTGCAACAGTTTTCTTAGGTTTTATATTATTCTTAATAAGAATTTTTATTTCATTTAAAGATAGAGATTTATTTTTGAGTTGAGTTTGGCAGATTATTGTATTTAAACTCCCTTCAAGCTCGCGAATGTTTCCTTCTAGTATTTCTGCTAAGTAAGATATTATTTCATTATCTACTATTGAATTTGTTGATTCGAATTTAGCTTTTATGATAGCTACTCTTGATTCATAATCAGGTTCTACTATCTGGACTGTCATTCCTGATGCAAATCTAGATTGGAGTCTTTCTTCTAATCCCTGTATAAAATTAGGATGTTTGTCTGAAGAAAATATTATTTGTTTATTACTTTCGTATAAAGTGTTAAAAAGATGGAATAATTCTTCTTGTGTTTTATCTTTACCAGAAATAAATTGGATATCGTCCATTATAATAACATCATATTTTCTGTATTTTTCTTTAAAAGAGTTTGGATTTTTATTTTGAATTGAATTGATGTAATCAATAGCAAATCTTTCAAGAGATACATAATATATTTTCTTTTGAGGGTGTTTTATTTTTATAGTATTACCTATGGCTTGTATCATGTGAGTTTTTCCAAGACCTGTTCCTCCATAAACAAAGAAAGGATTATAATTCTGACCGGGATTTGCAATAATTGCTTGAGATACAGCATAGGCAAGTTCGTTAAATGGCCCAACAATAAATGAATTAAAGTTGTATTTAGGGTTTAAGTTATCATCTTTATTTAAATAAAGATCATTTAAGGGTAATTCTTTGTTTATATTTATGGGTTGTTTAGAATTTGGGTTTTCTATTTGTTTTACATTATTTTCTGTGTTTTTATGAATTAGATACTCAATACTACGAATTCCCTCTTCGTGTCCTATTATTGTTTTAAGTATTAGTTTGTGGAACTTATTATATAACCAGTCTTTAACGAATTCGTTCGGTACCCCTATATATAGAGTACCACCCTCTTCTTTGATTATAAGTGTATTTTTGAACCAAGTCGTAAAATTAGCTTTTGATATACTTAATTCTATTTCTGAAAGGCACTTTTCCCAGAGTTCTTTTGTATTCATATTTTTTTATTATAACCTTGTTTCTTTAAACACAATAATTAAATATCTGGATTAAGCTGTTAATAACGTGTGGATATGTTTAATGACACACTTAAAACATTTAAGGAAGAGGTAGTCTCGCCCCGCGTATTGCATTATTGGTCATTTTAGTATATATTTTTCATATGTCTCAAACATATCAACCAAACAAGAGAAAAAGAGCTAAATCTCATGGATTCTTAGTTCGCGCAAAAACCCCAGGTGGTAAGAAGGTTACACAAGCACGCCGTCAGAAAGGCCGTGCAAAGGTTTCTATTGCGAAATAAAATTATGTTCTCAAAGAAAAAGCGAGTTACCAAAAATGCATTCCTGACCATTATGGAAAAAGGAAATATCGTTTCTGGCTCGTTTTTTATTTTGCGTTATATAAGACAAGATAACCCTCAATACGCATTTGTAGCCCCTAAAAAGCTTGCAAAAACAGCAGTTAAAAGGAATTCTCTTCGTAGAAAAGGATATAATATTCTTCGTTCTTATGATTTAAAATCTTGCGCAGGTATCTTTTTTTATAAGAAAGAAGGCTTAAATGCTTCCCTCATTGACCTTAAAAAAGATATTGAATTTCTAATTAAAAGAGCAAAAATAATATAAAATGAAAAGGTTTTTTATTGGTTTTATAAATTTGTATCAAAAAATACCCTCAAGGTCTCATAGTTCTTGTGTTTTTTTACCAACCTGTTCAGAATATACCAAAGAAGCCATATTAAAATATGGAGTATTTATTGGAGTTTATAAAGGTTTTAAGAGGATATTAAGATGTCATCCATGGCAAAAGAAACATTTTGACCCGGTAGAATAAAAAGTATAATTTTTTACTTTCTACGCTCTTGTGATACAATAGAGCAATGTCAGCATTATGGAATACTATTTTTTATCAGCCGATTTATAACATCCTTATTTTTATAATAAACAATATCACTTTTGGTGATGTTGGTTTTGCTATTATATTGGTTACTATTATTGTTAAGTTTGTTCTCTATCCTCTTACAAAGAAATCTATAAGAAGTCAGATTCTTATGAAAAAGATGGAACCAGAGATTAAACTTATAAAGAAAAATTATCCTAATAAAGAGGAACAAGCTAAAAAAACCTTTGATTTATATAAGAAATATGGAACAAACCCATTCTCTGGTTGTTTAGTTGTTATAATTCAGCTTCCTGTTATTTTTGCTCTATATTATGTTTTTTTAAGAGGTCTTTCTTTAGATACAACAGCAATATACTCTTTCTTAAGTAAACCAGTTGCTCTACACACTAACTTCTTAGGATTTATAGAGATTGGTAGTAAGAGTGTCATTTTAGCTGTTCTTGCTGGTGTTACGCAGTTTATACAAGGATATTTAGCTTCCCCTATTAGTTCTAAGGTAGAAGTAATAGCAAAAGATGAAATACCAGAAAAGAGAACATTCCAAGATGAATTATCTGGTAGTATGCAAACAAATATTAAGTATATCTTGCCTGTCTTTATAACTTTCATTGCTTGGAAAATATCAGCAGCGGTTGCTTTGTATTTTGTTATAAGTAATATATTTACTATTGTTCAAGAATGGTATATTCG
>CAIJZW010000040.1 GCA_903825265.1 uncultured bacterium
AACAAATTAAAAATAGCTAAACACAATTATAAAAAAATAACTAAAAAAATATATGAATACACCATTTAGTGAAAAAGCAGAAGCATTTAGAAACCACAGACAGGCATTATCACCACGATTAAAATTAGAAACAAATATTCCTACAAAAATTTTGAAGGTTGTATCTATTGATGAGTCTATCGAAACAAGCGAACAGGAAGGAAAGAAGTTTGCACAAATTACTTTAGTGGTTGATGTAGATACATCAGAAGGAGTAATGCAAAAAGAATTATCAACAGGAAGTGAAAATTTAGTGACAGCACTTGAAGCAAACAAGATTGATGTCGGTTCATCTTTTACTATTACAAAAAAGGGTGAAGGTTTTCACACAAAGTACACAATTACAGAAGTTGTAAATGCTTAAATTCTATGAATACTCACTTTCAACACTTTAAAGAATTGCGACAAGAAGTAAAAAAAGAAAATGTTTTAAAGTTTTCCGAAAGAACTTTAAAGTATTTTGAACAATTACAAGAAGCTGTTGAAAAAAGTGAGTATTCACAATCTAGAGATTATCTAAAATCTGTTTTAAATTATATTGAGTTAAATGAGTTTATTACGGACAAACAGTGTGAAATAGTTGAACGAATTTTGAACCACCCAAGAGATGTTGATGAAGATAAATATTATGACCGTGATTATCCAATAAGTGCAGAAGATTTACCCTTTTAATTTATGCTTAATTTTACTTTACCAGTAAGAGCCCTTAGCATAAATAAAGCATGGCGTGGCGGAGCTAGATATAGAAGTAAATTCTATCTAGACTTTGAGAAAGAGGTTTTGCACCTACTTCCAAAGAAGCACATTGACGGAGAGATTGAGATTAACTATAAATTTTATTTAAAGAAGAATTATAGTCGTAGTGATGTTTCTAATTTGGTTAAAGTGTTGGAAGATGTGATGGTTCGGGCAGACATTATTACTGATGATTCACTGGTTAAAAAATTTAGTGCTGAGAAGTTTAAAGCTGATGTTGATAATATTGTTGTAGAAATTAAAAGTTTAATTATCAAAGTTTAATTGACAACACAAATATCCCCCTTGTCCTGATTGTCTAAGAGTCGGCAGCCAACCAAGATTATATATACTTTTAGGCAGTCAGAATAAGGAGAATATTAACAATTGTTAATGCTAAAAAGTAATAGGTTAACAAATATTATTAAAAGTAATAAAAAAGAATTATAAAAATGAGTGATACAAATAAAAATAGTAAAAATTTATACTCCTGCAACTCCTGCGACTACTGCTACTCCTGCGACTACTGCTACTCCTGCAACTCCTGCGACTACTGCAACTCCTGCGACTCCTGCTACTCCTGCAACTCCTGCTACTCCTGCAACTCCTGCGACTCCTGCTACTCCTGCAACTCCTGCTACTCCTGCAACTACTGCTACTCCTGCAACTACTGTGTTGGACTTCGTATGTCAGAGAAAATGATATTCTGTTTAGGAGAAGGAAAATATGAAAGTAAGGGAATAGGTTATCAAAAAAATCTAATGATGTTTAACAAACCAATTTCAGAAGATGAATATAATACCCAAATTAAATATCTAAGAGCAAAAGACTTTAAACTTCCTATTGCAAAATGGGTAGAGTATAAAGATTTATCAGATGATGAGCAGACTTCAACTACAAAACAACTTGGTGGACTTCTAAAAACTCTATCTTATCAAGATGCTTGGAAAGAAATGTGGAGTGAATTATCAAGTAAAGATAAAAACTTCTTTAAAACACTTCTAAACTTTGATGCAGATATTTTTGAGAAAATAACTGGTATTAAAATTGAAGAAGAAGTAGAAGAAATGACTTTATCTGAAATATGTAAAAAACTTGGCAAGACAATCAAAATTATAAAAGATTAATCTAAAAACATTATGATAGAACTATTAAACAAAGAAGAATATAAAGCATTTATAAGACCAGACAATACTGTTGTTTCTGCCGAATTAAGGATTGAAAATCTTGCCGACAAGATAAACGAAATAATAGAAGTAGTTAATTTATTAGAAAAGTTTAACAAGTCTATAGAATAAAGTTATGGCATTATTAAATTACACAACCAAAATAGATGTTGAAAAAACTATTGGAGAAATCCAAAGGATTTTAGGAAAACATCAAGCACAATCAATCAAAACTGACTATGAAGATGGTCAGATAGTTGCTCTTTCTTTTCTCTTAGATATAAATGGAAAAAAGGCGGGGTTTAAACTTCCTTGTGATTGGAGACCTGTTTTACAGATAATGAAGCAAGACAATAAAGTTCCACGAAGATTGTGCGACCAAGAACAAGCTGTCAGGGTTGCTTGGAGAATAATTAAAGACTGGGTGGAAGCACAAATGGCACTTGTTGATACAGCAATGGTAAAAACAGAAGAAGTATTTTTGCCTTATATGATAATTAAAAATGGTCAAACATTAGCAGAAACAATGCAATCTAATCCTAGTTTTTTATTAGGAGATGGAAAGTAATCTAACTCTTAACTAACTATGAAACAAAAGAAAAATGGGGGTATGAACAATAAAACAAAAAAACTATTATTTCTTACAATGATGACAGTAACAATAATTTTAGCAATTTTAGATGTAATTAAATTATTGAAATGAAAGATTTAAAATATAAACAAGGAGAAAGAAAAAAAATGTTAGAAGCAAAAATACCTTTATGTTTTAAAGCGAAGTATTATCCAAAAGGTCGGCATTGTAATGGTTGTATTAAAGTGTTTAGAAAATAAATTATGAACAAAAAAAATAAAAAACATATATGTTGCGATGGAGAATGTAATCACGATGACTGTTGTGGCAAGATAGAAGAAAATTGCCCTAATTATAAATCTCTTGAACCTAAAGAAGAACTAGGAGAAATGCTAAAAGGTTATGGCACAGAATACGATGAGATAAGTGCTAGTCCACAGATTTTAGAAGAACCCTGTTTATGTGAAGAAAATAACGGCAAAAAAAATCCTAACTATAATTTTCACAGTAAAAATATCTGTAAATGGGAGAGAGAAGAACCTATGGAGTGGGAAGAGTTTGATAAAATATGCTTAGAACTTTTTGAAAATGGAGAAAATGCAAAATCAACAGTCGGCTATATTATATTCAAAGAAAAGAAAAATAAACTAAACAACTTTATCCAATCCTCAATAGATAAAGCAGTAGCAAATAGTAAAGCACTCCAAGAAAGCAATGCAGGAAGTGATAGTTTCTACAGAACTATTATGGATAGCATTCAATGGAAAGAATGGGTGATAGAAGTTCGCAGAAGAATGGACAAACATATTGAAAATAAAAGTAAAAGATTTACAGGTTGCTGGGATATTGATGAGAGTATGGAACTAGGTTACATTTCACCAGCTCACTTTCAAGATTTTCTAAAGTTTTGTTCAGACAAAGCAGTCCGAGAAGAAAAAGAAAAGACTCGTAAAATAATAGAAAGACATAATCTTTTAATCAAAGCAAGACTAAGATATTGCCAAGAACAAAATGGTAGAGATTATTGTAAAAATTGTGGATTAGAAGAAAATGATATTATAAACCCTAACATCTCTTCTCCATTGGAGGAGAGTGAATAAAAATAGGTATGAGCGGTCGATATTAAAATTAAAAAATCAAAAAAATATGTATGAAAAAGGTTACAAAGTAAAGATAGTTTCAGGAATAAAGTATCCCCAAAATGGGGAATATTATATAAGTCAAAACATTTCTCTTGAAAATGTATTAACCATTAAAGATAAGATGTATAACAAAATTAATGGTTGGTATTATTTATTTGAAGAAGAAAATACAATGGGAATAAAAGATAAATGGGCATTTGAGTTTCAATTAGAATTATTAAATAAAGACTTATCCAAAGTCAATAAAGATGGACAAAATATGAGTATTCAAGAAAAATTTGTGTTAGCGTTTAAAAGTGAGCCAGAAAAAACTTTTAGAAAAACTGGTATAACAAATGGTGATGACCTTTTAACAGATGAAGGTCAGAAGGTTTTTCTTTCTTGGCTTCTAAAGAAAAATCAAGATGAATTTAAGAAAGAAGTTGCTGATGAAATATTAGCTGATATAGAAAATGAAAAAAAAGTATCCTAAATTAAATGAAGAACAAGACCATAGAAAAAAATTAACTACCAGAAAAATTGTTTTATGTTTAATTGATTATGGATTTACTTATCGCGAAATGGCTAAACTTTTTGGGGTAAACTATACTCTCTTTGGAAAG
>CAIJZW010000041.1 GCA_903825265.1 uncultured bacterium
TAATTTATTCTATAGTATTTTTTAGTTTTTTTCGTATTTCATATGCTGGTTTTGAAATATCTGAAGTTATGTATGATGTTGACGGCACAGACACAGATAGAGAATGGATAGAGGTTCATAATACAGGAGGAGAATCTCTTGATTTGTCTAAGTGGTATCTTTCTTCTGATAATTCTAAACATTCTCTTGTTCCGCAAGGAGATTCTGTGGTTTCTTCTGGTCAGTATGCTGTCATCTGTCAAAATGTTTCTAAGTTTAAAACAGATTGGCCTAATTTTTCAGGTCTTTTATTTGATAGTAGTTGGACAGGTTTTAATAATGAAGGGGAGTCTATCTCTCTTAAAGATCCAGATCTTAATATTATAAGCCCAATTTCTTTTGATTCTAGTATGGGAGGAAATGGAGATGGGAACTCTCTTCAATTAATTAATGGATCTTGGTACAGTGCTACTCCTACTCCAGGACTTTTAAATCAGAATACAAGTAATTTAAATAACACGGATTCTTCTGATAATAGCTTAACCTCAGAGATGAATAATTCTTTACCTTCTGTTGTTTTTAAGAAGGAAAGTGATAACTCTAAAATCACAACAAAAATTATTACTAAAAATATTGTTACAGCAGGAATACCTTTCAGTCTTGATCATAGTACAATTGGTACTAAAAAAGAAAAAATAGTTTTAGGAAAATTTGTTTGGAATTTTGGAGATGGAATGATTAAAGAGAGTACTGTGTCAGATCCTTTTGTTTATGTTTATCAATACCCTGGAGATTATGTCCTCACTCTTTCTTATTTTAGTTCTACTTTTAACAGTAAGCCTGATGCGACAGATAGAATAATAGTGAAAGTTGTTCCCTCTGGGGTTGTTATAAGTGGGGTTGGTAATATGAATGATCCATATGTAGAAATTTATAATAATTCAAGTTATGAAATATCTCTTCGAGATTGGATATTAAAGGGGAGTGTTCATTCTTTCATTATTCCTCTAGATATGATTATTCTTCCGAATAAGAAATTAAAGTTGTCGCCTATAATTACAGGTTTTGATTTTAAAGATTTAAGTTCTGTCACTATCCTTGATAAAACAGGGAAAGTTTTTGCAAGTTTTCCAGATAAAATAATACCAGTACAGTCTTTTTCTGATAAGAATTCAAATACTATTATTAATAATGAGAGTTCAAATTTTTCAGGTATTAAGAAAGATGGAAGTATAAATGAGGTTATAAATCTAAATGATTTTAATAATGAAGAGAAAAATAATAATAATTCGAGTATAAATATTTATCCTTATTTAGGACTTGCTGGAATTATAGCAATAGGTATTTCGAGTATATATGTAATCCGTCGTAAGAAAAATATTCCCGATTATGTAGATACTGAAATAAGTGCAAAAGATATGAAGATTATAGAATAGCTTTATTAAAATGTAATTTCTGATACAATATGCCAATGAAAAATAATTTACCCAAAGATACATCTTGGAATAGTGTTGCAAGTTGGTATGATGAATTACTTAAAAATGATGATAGTTACCAAGCTAAAGTTGTTTTGCCAAATTTGATTCGATTTCTTGATTTAAAGAAAGGGGAGCAAGTTTTTGATCTTGCTTGTGGGCAAGGGTATTTTGCAAATGTTTTCGCTCATATGGGGGCCAATGTAGTAGCCTCTGATTTGTCGAAGAATCTTATAGAGACGGCAAAGAAAAATAGTAAAGAAAAGATTAATTTTTATATTTCTCCTGCACACAAAGCATCATTTTTAAAAGACGGTACTATAGATACTATTGTAGTAGTTTTGGCGATTCAGAATATTGAGAATGTTGGAGATGTACTTATAGAATGTAAAAGAGTATTAAAAAAAGAGGGTAGAATTATTTTAGTTATCAATCATCCAGCTTTTCGTGTGCCACAAGGAAGTGATTGGAATTTTCTAAATGGAGTACAATCTCGTATTGTTAGCCAATATCTTTCTCCTTCTAAAATTTATATAGACATGACACCAGGAGAGAAGAATCCAAAAAAGAAAGTAAAAACTATTTCATTTCATCGTTCACTTCAAGATTATGTGAAATTATTTTCTAAAAATGGATTTGTTATTACACGTTTAGAAGAATGGATATCTCATAAACAAAGTGGGTCAGGCCCCAGACAAATAGCTGAAGATAAAGCTCGTAAAGAAATACCAATGTTTATGTGTATAGAGGTAAAGAAGATTTAAAAAGTTTGCTTAAGATTTATTTGTTAATTTTTATTAATACCTTTGGAATTTTATTAAAATCTTTAATTAGAGTTTCTTTCATTTTTCCATTATATAAAGCTACTGCTGGATGATAGAGAATAAAGAATGATTGTTCTTTATTTAACTCAGGAATATTTTTGATTAGAAGTTTCCCATGGAGGTCAGAGATTTTTCCCGTAGGGAAAAATCTCAGCATTGAATGCCTTCCAAGAAGTATTATCAATTTTGGAGAAATTATTTTTATTTCATTTATTAACCATTCATTACAGGTATCTTTTTCGGTTTGTTTTGGATCGCGATTATTGGGTGGGCGATACTTCACTATGTTTGTAATATAAATATCCTTACGTTTTATATCTATCCCTTCAAGCATTTTATCTAATAATTTTCCTGCTCTCCCAATAAACGGCTTTCCTTCGATATCTTCTTTTTTACCAGGAGCTTCACCAATAAAGACTATTTTTGTATTAGCATTACCATCACCAAAAACAGCCTGGGTGGTAGTTTTCTTTAATCCACATTTGCAATTTTCTTGCCAGTATTTATTTAGATTATCTAATTGTTTGCGTTTTGATAACATTATTTCAATATTTTAATATCAGCTCCTATGGAGTTTAATCGTTCAGCTATTTCTTCATATCCACGATTAATCATATATACATTACGTAATATAGAAGTACCATTAGCTCCAAGCATGCCTATAAGTATTATCATTGCAGGGCGTAGTGCAGGAGGGCAGACGACTTGAGCTGGTTTGAGAGTGGTACCTCCCTGAATATAAACTCTATGTGGATCAGCTAGAGTAACATTGGCCCCTAATCTATTTAACTCTGTAAAATATATAGCACGATTTTCATAAACCCAGTCATGAATCATTGTTTGACCCTTGGCACGAATCGCGATAGGTACAAAGAAGGGAAGATTATCCATATTAATTCCAGGGTAAGGAGTAGCGTGTATTTTATCTTCTAATGCCTTAAGTTTAGAAGGAAAAATTTGTAAATCACATAGATTCGTTCTCTCGTTGTATGATTTATATTTTTTCAAAATTTTGTATTTTAATCCCATTCTTTTTAATTTCTCTAATTCAAGAGATAAAAAGTCTATAGGACAACGTAAAATTTTGAGTTCAGAATCTGTTGCGATCGCTGCTGATATGAACATCATAGATTCTATAGGATCTTCACTATTACAGTATTCTATGTCCATATTTATATCTTTTACTCCATGAACTACTAAAGTTGAAGTACCGATACCTTCTATTTTTACTCCTAATTTTTCCAAGAAAAAGCAGATCTCTTGAACCATATAGTTTGCACTAGCAAAGCGAATTGTCGTTACTCCATTTATTTTTGAGACAGCTGTAAGTATATTCTCACATGCAGTATCTCCAGCTTCATACATTACAATATCTTTAGATTTTAACTTTTTGCTTTCAATTTTGTATTCATTGTTTGTAGTTTTAATTTTTACTCCAAGGTCTTCGAGTGCATATGTATGAGCTGAAATAGTTCTTTTACCAAGTTTACATCCTGATGCGTGAGGAATAGAGAAAGAAGGAAGTAAATGTATAAGTGGTCCGATAAGCATTATAACAGAACGAGTCTTGATAGCTGATTCAACGTTTATTTTATCAAGTGTAAATTTAGAAGGAGGATTGATGACAACTGAATTGTTATCAATCCATTTTACAGATACCCCAATACTTTCAAGTATCTCTATAACTCGATAGACTTCTTCTATACGAGCAATACCACGAAGAGTAGTTTTCCCTTTATTAAGAAGGGAAGCACATAGTAGCCCCACTGCACCATTTTTAGAAAAGTTTGTATTTATACTTCCATGAAGTTTTTTACCACCATTTATCTGGAAGTCTATAGAATTATTAATAGAGACTATTTGGTGGTTTAGTACTTCACTAATTTTACCAAGTATTTCAGTGCTAAAATTTTGTTCACCTTTTTCCATCCTTGCGACAGCGCTTTGCGAAGTCTCAAGAGCTTTAGCAAAAGCATCTTGGGTCATACCTCGACGCTCTCGTAATTCTTTAATAAAAAAACCAATTTTTTGTTGCTCTGTTTGTTTCATGTTTACTATTTTATATCATATATGATATAATTGCAATATGTTAGATATCAAAGAATACGTGGATATCAAAGAATATTCAACTTTAAAAGTGGGAGGTCAATTTCGGTATTTTGTAATTATTTCTTCTATTAATGATCTCAATTATATATATAATATTATTCAGAATGATTTAAAATATAAAGATATTCCTTTGTTTATATTAGGAGGAGGGTCTAATGTTGTCTTTTCTGATGGGGTCATAAATGTGCTGGCTCTTAAAATTGAAATCAAGGGTTTTGAAGTGATAAATAAAAAAGATAATTATGTTGATATTAAAGTAGGAGCTGGTGAAGTGTGGGATGAGATTGTTGTAAAAACAGTTGAGATGAATCTATCTGGGCTTGAATCTCTTTCTGCAATTCCAGGAATGGTAGGAGCAGGTCCAGTGCAGAATATTGGTGCTTATGGATCTGAAGTGAAAGATTCTATAGTAGAAGTGGAAGTTTATGATATTGAAAATAATATAATTAAAAATATTTCAAATAAAGATTGTAAATTTGGATATAGGGATAGTATTTTCAAAAGAGAAGCTAAGGGTAAATATATTATATTAGGTGTTACTTATAGATTATTAGAGGTCCAACCTCAACTGTCTTCGGAGGTTGTATCTCTGATGAGTGTTATTTTATATCCTGGAGTTTCAAAATATTTTGAAGATAAAAATATCAAAAACCCTACATTAAAACAAATTCGTGAAGCAATTATAGATATTCGTAGTAGTAAATTACCTAATCCAAAAGAGATTCCAAATGTTGGTTCATTTTTTAAAAATCCTATTTTGACTAAAGACCAATTAAATCTTTGTATTAATCAATCAGGAATGGAAATACCTTTTTTTAATTTTGAGAATGATTTGATAAAAGTTCCTACTGGTTGGTTAATAGAGAATGCTGGGCTAAAAGGGGAATCCTTTGGAAATGTTTCTGTCTATGATAAAAATGCTCTTGTTCTGATAAATACAAACAATGCTACTTGTGAAGATATAATATTTGCTCGTAATAAAATAATAAAAATAGTAAAAGATAAATTTGGAATTACTCTTGAGCAAGAACCAGATATAATAAAAATATAGCAAAGATGATTTAATCATCTTTGCTATATAGATTTTATAACAGCCCAAATCATTATTATGGGCAATACCATTGGAACATAAATGAAAATTATCATACATATTCCAATTGTATACTTTATGGTGGGATGCACCATATTTTTAACTGCCCAGAGATCTATTCTGTTGCAGTTTTTGTCCATACTTTTCCACCACCATTTTAATTGGATGGAAATATTTTTAACTAATCGTTCAATGAATCTAATTCCAGAACGAAAATAACTAATCAGGCTCTTACCTGATGATTTTTTGCTCTCAATCATTTTTCCCAAATTTAAGTTTGTTGTATTATATCATGTTTTACTTGATAAGTCAAACTAAGATATAATTATTATTTGTGCCGGAGAGAGGACTTGAACCTCCATCCCTTGCGAGACGCGATTTTGAGTCGCGCGCGTATACCAATTCCGCCACTCCGGCAATAAAAATACATTAAGTATTTTTAATTTTATTACCGGAGTGGCGGTCCACAGAGTGTACTCTGGATAAAAACAAAGCAGTTTGTTTTTATCCCACTCCGGCAATTCTTGTATTCTAACAGAAAAGTGAGAAAAATCAATTTTGAAAATATTTTATATATGGCGTATAGTATTTGTATGTTAAAAACAAAAGGGCTTCCTCTCTCATATATAGAAATTTCTAAAGATAATTTAATATATAATATTAAGCAATTTAAAGGTCTTTTGAAAAAAGATACTAAGGTTGCCGCAGTTATAAAATCAAATGCTTATGGACATGGAGATGTAGAAGTAGCTAAAATTACAAGTCCTTATATTGATTATTTCCAAGTAGATAGTATTGAAGAAGCTGAGAGAGTGACTAAGGTTACAAAGAAGCCAATTTTAATTTTAGGTTATTTGAATGAAGATGGAATAAGAAGAGCTATAAGAATAAAAGCAATAATTTGTGCTTTTGATATGATTCATCTACTTAAAATAAATCACGAGGCTGTAGTTTCTAAAAATAAAATAAAAGTTCATTTAGCGATTGATTCGTATCTTGGCAGAGAGGGTATAATGCCTTCTCATTCAGAGAATATAATTAAAGAAATTAAAAATTTAAAGAATATTGTTTTAGATGGAATTTATTCTCATTTTGCAAATATTGAAGATACTATGAATTCTACTCATGCAAATAGACAGATAGATACGTATCATGGTTGTGTAAAAATTTTTAGAGAGAATGGTTACCCAAATATAAATACTCATATTTCTGCAACTTCAGGAATTTTGGTTTATGAAAAAGGGGAGAATTTACATAGTATTGTGCGTCTTGGTGTTGGACTTTATGGTATGTGGCCAAGTGATCATTTAGAATTTTTAAATAAAAAGAAAATAATCTTGAAACCAGTTTTAAGATGGGTAACTCATGTTGCTCAAGTAAAAGTTGTTCCAGCAAATTATCCAATTGGTTATGGTCTTACCTATATTACAAAAAAAGCGACAAAAATAGCAGTTATCCCTCAGGGTTATTTTGATGGATTAACTCGTTTTATGTCTAATAATGGAGAATTTTTGATTAAAGGTAAAAGGGTAAAGATATTAGGTAGAGTTGCAATGAATATGACTGTTGTTGATGTATCTCATATAAAAGACGTAAGGGCTGATGATGAAGTTGTAATAATAGGTAAACAGAATAAAGGTAATATTACTTCCGAAGAAATGGCAAAAGAGTCTAATACGATTAACTATGAGGTAACAACACGTATAAGTGCATTATTGCCAAAGGTGATAATTTAATTATAAAAATAGTTGCATTTTTAAGAGTTTTATAGTATTATACGCACTATGTCACAAGATAGACTTTTCAAATTAGGCTGTACTAAATGCAAGCGCATTAACTACTGGTCAAGTAAAAACAAGAAACTCGTCACTAAAAAGATTGAGCTTAAAAAGTATTGTAAATGGTGTAAAGTTAATACTAAACATAAAGAAATGAAAAAATAAAATCCCCTTGGGGATTTTATTTTTTATGTTATCTGCGGGCGATGGAGGAATCGAACCCCCACCAAAAGTTTTGGAAACTTTCGTTCTACCACTAAACTAATCGCCCTTGTAGATTTGAGTATACTACAAAATCTCTTTATTTCAAAAATTTTTCGATTTCTTTTAAAGCTTTTAACTTTTCATTATCATTGAGTGGATTTATCCATATAGTATTTTGATCTCGCTTGAACCATGTCTTTTGGCGTTTAGCAAAATGCCATATTTCGGTATTTAATTTTTCTAACATCCCTTCTTTGGTTATTTCTTTTTTTAAATAGAGTGAAATATATCTATATTCAAGACCAAAAGAGTACATTCTTTTCCAAGATAAACCATTTGTGTGTAGGTTTTCTATTTCTTTAATCATTCCTTTTTTAATACGAGAGTCTAAGCGAATTTTTATTCTCTTTTTAAGTATTTCAGGTGGTAAAGTAAGTCCTATTTTTAAAGGGATCCAATTTTCATGTAAGGGATTGGACTCCTGTAAATTTTTAAGCTTAGGTACTTTCCCTAATGCTTTGGCAATTTCTATTGCACGTATAAGACGAACTTTATTTTTGGAATCAATATTTTTTGCACGAGCTAAATCAATTTTTTGTAAAATTTCAAAAAGTTTTTCTGTTGATTCTTTTTCTAACTCTTCACGAAGTTTTTTGTTTGGGGGGACTTCAGGGAATATAGTGTTATTCGTAATTGAATCTATATAGAATCCGGTTCCTCCACATATGATAGGGATCTTACCTCTCTTTAGTATTTTTTCGATTTCTATGTTAGCTTTTTTTTGAAAATCATTTACTGTAAATATTTTAGAAGGAGAAATAATATCTAATAAATAGTGTGGAATTTTTTTCATTTCAGATTTGGTAATTTTTCCTGTACCTAAATCCATTCCTTTATAAACTTGTCTTGAATCTGCAGATATGATTTCTCCATCTATAAGCTTAGCTATTTCAACTGCGAAATCACTCTTACCTGTGGCAGTTTGACCTAGTATTACAATAATTTTATTTTTTTTCATATATTTTAGTATGCCCCTTTTTAATACTATTTTATTCTTAATTTATATTCGCACAAATATCATTTTTTTGCTATAATTAAACCATTATGGGATTTAAATCATTTGTAACAAAAAAAGCTCTTCAGATGAAGGGAGTTTCTGCTGATCAGGCAGAACAAATAGCAAAACAGCTCGAAGAAAATCCACAGATTGCTGAGAGCCTGAAAGCTCTTGAATCAAATAAGGAAGTTAAAGAGCTTTTTGAAAAAATTACTAAAGAAATAGAAGAAAAGAAAAA
>CAIJZW010000042.1 GCA_903825265.1 uncultured bacterium
CTTTTTTCTCTACCACTAATCACTGCCCTTTCTTTGCCGATTAATTCTTTATTTACCAATATTTCTTTTTTGATGTTTTCTATATTTTTCTGTAGAGAAATATTTTTAGTATCTTTCTCGTATCTTTTCGTTGCTGTATTATAATCATTATTTAACAGTGCTATGTTCTCTAAGTATTTTTTTATATTTTTACTTGATTGTAAATTTAAATTTTCATATATCTCTTCTTCTTGGTTTATAAGGTCAATCATTAATGGTGTGATTTGTTTTATAAGTGAAGCTACGTCGAAAATGTTTCCATCTTTTCTACTTTTTTTATCTCGTAATACAAAGAGAAGCTCACTATTATCTCCATTAAAATGTGGGAGTATATCTCTTGTGAAATTTTCTTCACTTATGTTTATACAACCATGAGAGAAGTTATTATCATTGGGTGTAGTAGTTCTAAGCTTTTCGGTTCGAACTTTTAATTCATTTGGCCATGTTTGATGCTCTCCTAGGTTTGATTCTTCTCCTAAAATAGATTTACCAAAAAGGGAAAATTGTAATTTCCCGTATTCTTCTTGATCTTCCTCTGTTGCTGACTTTGATATTATATATACTCCAGCTGGAGTTGTTGTAACTTCTTCGTTTGATTTATCAGATGAGGTATTCATCTTATCTCCTTGAGTTTCTCCAAACCCTGCTGTGTCTTTAGCTATAAGATTATTATCTTTATCGAACATATAAAGGAAAGCACTATCTTTATCTAAGAATTGGTAGCCTTTGTTTGGAGTTGGATTTTCAGTTGCGAAATATTGATAAACCATTCTCCCTTCTTCTGATAGAGAATTATAAACTTCAATATTAAATCTTGTTTGAGATACTAAAGTATTTTCATTGTTTATTGGTTCTTCTTTTATTTTTCTAGAATCTATTTCTTTCTTAGGTAGCTCTTTATCTCTTTTATCTCCTGTTTTATTTTCTAATATAAGGTATGTTAAATATAAAGAAGGGATAACTATGCCTAGCTTTATTAGAGTTTTCCATTTTTTACTACTTTTTACTTTTGTTATTTTTTCCTTTGAAATATCATAATTTTTTCTTAAAGATTTTGAGATTCTGTTCTCTACTTGTGTTAGTGTTAATAAAGTATTCTCATTATAATAAGTATGAACTTCTTTATCTTTTACTTCTTTTGTTGGTTTTATTTCTTTTTCTCCGGCAAAGAATTCATTTGGAATATTATTTATAATAATATTTGATATTTCTTCATCATAAATATTACTTAATTTTGATTTTAAGTACTCTTTTTTATCCCCTTCTTTGTATTCAAGCATGACCACCTCTATGGTCTTCATAACTTTGTCATATAGTGAAGGTGGTTGTTTTTCTTTGTTTTCTAAATTCATTTGTATTTTCATTTTACCATAAATTTACTTATAAAAAATAAAGAGCCGATTTCTTGAAAGAAATCGGCTCATACATGTGTTAGAGTCATGCTCTCTTATTTTGGGTGCTGGCGGATTTTATATCCTTTAGGCACCAGGTCGGTGATAATCGCCGCAACACCGATAGAATCGGACTTAACGTAATGATACGTTAAATTTTTATCGTCGGCATAAGGATGCCCCTTAAGTTTTCTAAATTTAGAAAACTTAGTATTAATATGTCGGCTATTTTTATAGCCTAATATTAGGCTATCTTTAATATAAATTGCAGATTGCAGGCTATCTGCAATAGCTTCTTTATTCATTACTACTTCATTCAAGCTGTCTGCAACAGCTTGAATACTATCATTATCAGGAGTGTTGTTATATTCCCGCTCCCAATATCTAGCATCATTTTTATTAACGATTACTAATGAATCAGCAATTTTTGACTGCCTTTTAAGGCTGTCATTTTCTACTAAAGCTTTTGAAGCTTTAGCGTTAGACTTAAAATAAAAACCAAAAGCTATCAATAGTCCAATAGCCATAACGATATAACCCCAATTTCTTAACATGATTTCTTTTTTTTAAAAAACAAATGTCTTTACGGTTGCTTTCAAAATTGAAAGTATTACGTTTGTCCATATGATAGCACAATAGAACAGTTTTGTCAATGATTAGATTTGCATAATTTTTATTTTGTTGTGTTATTTAGTATGTGGATAACTCTATTGACGGGGGTATCCATATAGGTTACCCTTATATATAGGACCTTTTAACTAAGGGCCCTTTACACTGAAAGACAGAATAAGGCTTTATTTTCAAGCATTTCCGAAACGATCGTAACAATTACGATATCATTACTTATCATTACAGCTCTCGCTTTGGCGGTCGTACTGTAGTTCCAACTTTGGAGGTAATGTGTTGTAGTTAATTAATTAGGCTTATAAAACTTACAACAAAAGATTCAAATGGTGGTTTGCGAAAGCAAAATAACCAAAAGATGATAATACCTTTATTTTTCAAGTCTTATACTATTAAGGTTTGTTTCTTTTTTCTATTTATTTCATTCATAACTGGCATGCCTAAGGAGGCAAATGCTGGTTTTTTTGATTCTGTTTCTAGTTTTATCTTTGGTAATGGAGCTCAGGCTTCAGATTCTCTCCCTGTAAAACAAGGGGATGTTGATAATTCTAAAGATTTTCCTCTTCTGGGTTCAGAATCTTCAGTTAATCCAAACAAGAAAGATGTAGATACTTCTTCAAAAACAGCTATTGTTGAGGGAGAGGCTTTATCCTCAGATAATTTACAAGGGACAGATTCAGATATTAACTCATATATGTCTTCAGACAAAATTACTACATATACCGTTAAAAAGGGTGATACTTTAGACTCAGTGGCTAGTGATTTTAGTATTTTAAAGAGTACTATCCTCTACGCTAATACAAATATTAAGAATAACACTCTAAAAGCTGGGCAAGTTCTTATAATTCTTCCTGTTGACGGAGTTTCTTATACTATTAAAAAGGGAGACACTATCTCTTCAATAGCTAAAGCTTATAAGGCTCAAGCTAATGATATTGCAAATTATAACGATATTTCAGACAAAACTCTAAAGATTGGTGATAAAATAATAGTTCCTGGTGGTGTTGCAAAGAAAGTAGAAGCTGTACCTTCAACTCCAAAAGTAGATAAAAAGGAAACAAATACAGAAAATAAACCTGAAAGTAAGGTAGAGAAACAACTTCAAACAGCAGTAACACAAGAAATTTCATCTGGTAAAGGTATTACAGGTGGGTATATATGGCCATTCCCAAGTGGAACGGGTAGAGTTTCCCAGAGACTACACGACGATAATGCTTATGACTTTGCTGCTCCAAAGGGTACACCTATATATGCTATTCAAGACGGAACGGTGCTTATCGCAGATGGCTCAGGGTATAACGGTGGATATGGACTTTACGTAGTTATAGATTTTAATGATGGAGGACAAGCAATCTTTGGTCATATGAGTAAAGTATCAACAACTAATGGTGAAGTTGTTAAAAAGGGTGATATCATCGGATATGTTGGTTCAACAGGTAGATCAACTGGTAATCATGTTCATATTGGTTATCGTGGTGGTAAATCAAATCCATATCGTAACCTACCGCTTAATAGTGGTTTATAATTTATGATGAAACAGAAAATATTAGTTTTATTAGTTTTAATTTTTGTAGCTTCTGCTTCGTCAGTTGCAGTTTTAGCTTCTGAAGGATATTTCAGTAGTAAAGAGATAGAAAATAAAGTTTTAGCTTCTGAGCAATTAGTAGAGAAGCCAATAGTTTTAGCTCAGTCAACAACAGATACTAAGAAGCCTACTATTACAAAAACACAGAAAGCTCCAGTCAAAAAAGTAGTAGCAAAAAAGAAGAAGACAACAGCGAAAAAGAAATCCAAATTAAATTTAGCTCCACCAGTATTCACACCAGAGACTGCTCCCTTCTCAGCAAAGAATAAATCAAATTAATTAAACTAAAGAAA
>CAIJZW010000043.1 GCA_903825265.1 uncultured bacterium
TTAGAAGATCATTTAAATGATACACCTTTACCTTCTGTTGATTTAAAAGAAAAGATTGCACCGGTTATAGAAAGTAAAAATAATATAAAGGTTTCACTGATTGTTTCAGATAAAGAATACAAAGCATCCATAAAAGAAAATTCATCTGTTTTTGATGCAATGAAAAAAATAGAAGAAGAGAGTTTGATATCAAATAAATTTATTTTTAAGTACACAGATCATTCAAGTCTAGGAAGTTTTATCACAGAAATAAATAATACTAAGGGCACACCTGGAAAATATTGGATGTATTATGTTAATGGGGAAAAGGCTTCTGTCGGGGTATCAAAATATATATTGAAAGACAAAGATATTATTAGTTGGAAACAAGAAGGATTATAATTTATGAAAAAAAATATTTTTAAAAAGTTTATAGTTTTATTTAGTTTAGTTTTTGTTTCTTTTGGGTCAAGTTGTGTTTTTGCTGAAGATGAGACCCTTCCAACTTATTTACCTCAAGTAGAAATTCACTTAGAAGTTATTTCAGGTTCTAATTCTATATATGATAACGATATAATGGTTACTCCTTGTGATAATGAAGGAGATGGAGTTATGAAGGCTACTCCTTATTGTGCCTTAGAACAATCAGGTATAACAAGTGAATGGTCAGGTTTATGGATAAATTCAATTAATGGAATTTCTAATGATTATACTAATTCTAAATATTGGATGTGGCTTTCAAATTTAGATTTTGCTAATTTTAATTTATCTTCAAAACAATATGAATTGAAATCAAATGATAAAATATTATTTTTCTATGATACAAATCCTTTAAAAATATCAGTTGATAATGATACCCCAGAAGTAGGAACTAGTCTTAACGTTTCTATAATGGAATTAGGTTATGATTCTTTCTGGAATCCAGCATGGATACCTTTAAAAGAAGGAAAGATTTCTATTGGGTCTAATATTTTTGATTTAGATGAAAATGGAAAATATAAAATAGATATTAGCAGTACCGAACAATTCACTATTAAAGGTCAGAAGTTAGGATTAATTGATACTTATCCTTTAATAATTTTTCCTAAGATTGT
This sequence comes from uncultured bacterium, assembly GCA_903825265.1. Taxonomy (GTDB): domain Bacteria; phylum Patescibacteriota; class Minisyncoccia; order Phycocordibacterales; family UBA9973; genus UBA8515. The sequence goes on from CAIJZW010000043.1 coordinate 1,074, forward strand.
AACAGTAGTGGATAATAATGGAGGAAGTAATGGTGGTAGTAGTACAAATGACCAGCCTAAAATATTTTCTACTTCTAAGGCTTTTGAGTTTATGTCTCAAAATCAAAAAAAGGATGGATCTTTTGGTTCTTCTATGTATACAGATTGGGCCGCGATAGCTGCTTCTTTGGGGAGTGATTTAAATATGAAAATAAATGTTTTAAGTTATTTAAAGAATAATCAGATGGATTCAGATATTGTTACTGATAACGAAAGACATGCTATGGCACTTATGTCTCTTGGTATTAATCCATACACAGGAACAAGTGTTAATTATATTAAAAAGATTATAGATAGTTTTGACGGTCTACAATTTGGTGATAAGTCACTTATGAATGATGATATCTTTGCTCTTATTGTTCTTAAGAATGCCGGTTATAATGTGAACGATGAAATTATTACAAAAGATATAAATTATTTAATTTCTAATCAGTCTTCTGAGGGATCATGGGGGAGTATAGATATGACAAGTGCGGGAATACAAGTTTTAAGAAATTTTGAATCAGTTGAAGGTGTAACTGATTCTATAAGAAAAGGAGAAAGTTATTTAATCACTAATCAAAGTACAGATGGAGGTTTTGGAAATTCTTTTACAACTTCTTGGGTTTTACAATCATTATTTAATAATAGTGGAATATTAAAAACTGAAAATTATTTAGCGTCTAAACAACAAATAGATGGGGGACTAGAAGATGTTAGTTCTGATATGGATACTCGTGTTTGGGCTACTGCTTATGCGATCCCTGCTATTTTACATAAACCATGGGCTGAAATTTTAAATAGTTTTACTAAACCTACAGTGGGCAGTATTTCAACTTCAAAGATTGAAATAGAAAAAAGGGATGTTGCAATAGTGCCGATAAATATTTTAGAAGATAAAAAAGAAGTTTTGAAAAGTATAGATACAAAAGTAGAAAAGAAAATTTTGACTAAAATTAAAAAGATAGAAAATACAAAACAGGTTTTAGCTCTAGAGAAAAAACAACCAGAAAATATTTTAATTAAAAATGATGAAGTCAAAAATAACATTGTTTTGTCTACAATTAATCATATTTGGAGGTTTATAAAAGCTCCTTTTCACTGGCTTTGGTCAATGTTTTAATTCTGATATAATAAAAATATGAAAACTAAAATTTTTGTTATATTTATTGTCGCTATTATTTTAATAATAGGGGGTTTGGGAGTATTTATGAATAGGGCCTCTTTTGGTCCTTCTAAGTTTGATGGTTTTGCTCAAGCTTTAAAATCTTCAGGAGCTCAATTTTATGGAGCTTTCTGGTGTCCTCATTGTCAGGCTCAAAAAGCAGAATTTGGTTCTTCAAAAAAGTATCTTCCTTATGTTGAATGTTCAAATCCTGATAATACTCAGACACAAATTTGCGCAGACAATAAAATTGAAGGTTATCCAGATTGGAAATTTAAAAATGGTATTAAGCTTTCATCTACAGGTGAGCCTGTTATTTGTCCAATACAGAAAGATGGAGTTAAAGAAGATGGTCTTTGTCAGAACGCTTCATCACAGTATTTTCGTGTTTGGATTTTCCCAGAATATAAATTTTCTATAAAAAGTCCAACGGATCCTATAAAAAGTGGTAATATTTGGCAATTCCCATCTGAAGCACAGGCTGTAGGTGAAATACCACTTTCTTTCTTAGCAGAACAAATCCAATTTACTCTTCCTCAATAATATGCCAGCATACGTAGACGTTATAAATAAGATTTTGTCTTTAGGAACAATTTTTCTACAAGTTGTTATATTTTTTATTGTATTGAATTTGATATTTTTTAAAAATAGAACAAATCCATTTTTAATTTTCATTAAAAAATATACTTTTATTTTTGGTTTTTTGGCTTCACTTGGAGCTTTCACCTTATCTTTGTTTTATTCTGAAGTTGTTGGTTTTCCTCCGTGTGAACTTTGTTGGATTCAGAGAATCTTTTTGTATCCACAATTAATCCTTTTTTCTATGGAACTTTATAAAAAAGATAGATCAATAGTTGATTTTAGTATTGTTTTTGCAGTTATTGGATCAATCGTTTCTATCTATCATATTTATATAGAGAATGGAGGAAGTTCTAATTTAGGATGTGCAGCCCTAAACCCAACAAATACAAATCAAGTTTCTTGTGCTATTCGCTATATTTATGAATTTGGCTATATAACAATGCCTATAATGTCACTCACTCTTTCTTTGTTTATTATAGTTATTCTTCTGAATTATAAGTTTTTTTCTAGAATGAAATAAAGTCTTTTTATTAAAAGAGGTATATAAGGGTTATATATGGTATACTTGCTATATGAGTAAACTTGTAGTTGCTAACTGGAAAATGAATCCTCAATCAAAGAAAGAGGCTGAAACTATCTTAAGTAATATTTCTAAGACTTTTAAAAATATAAAAACTACTGAATTAGTGGTTTGTTTGCCTTTCCCTTTTCTTTATATAAAAGACAAAATTAAAAACAAAAAAATTAAAATCGGAAGTCAGGACGTTTTCTATGAAAAAGAAGGTTCTTATACTGGAGAAGTTTCTACTTCTATGCTTAAAACTTTCGGAGTAGAGTATGTTATTGTTGGTCATTCAGAAAGAAGATCGATAGGAGATACAAATAGTATCGTTAATAAAAAGATTATAGCTACTTTAAAATCAAAAATGCAAGTGATTCTTTGTATTGGAGAAAGTGAAAGAGATGTAAATGGATTTTATTTATCTTTTATAAAGAAACAAATAGAAGAAGGATTAGCTGATGTTTTAAAATCTCAAATGAAAAGTATTGTAGTAGCTTATGAACCAATCTGGGCTATTGGAAGTAGTGCGAAGAGAGAAGCAGAGCCTTCAGAATTCGTAGAAATAAGAATTTTTATAAAGAAAATAATATCTGACTTATACGATATAAAGACAGCAAATAGTTTAAGAATAATTTATGGGGGGTCTGTAAATCCTTTAAATGCAGAATCTTTTATAAAAGAAGGTGGGGCTTCTGGGTTATTGGTCGGACGTGATAGTTTGAATCCTAAAAAATTCAGTGCGATTATCAGTGTATCAAAATAAAATATGAAATCAATAAAAGATATAGAAAATTTAAAAGGTAAGAAAGTGATTGTTCGTGTTGATTTTAATGTCCCAATGAAAGACGATAAAATAGTAGATGACTTTCGTATTAAGGCATCTCTTCCTACTATAGAATATTTACAGAAGAAAGGAGCGATTGTTATCCTTGTTGCTCATATAGGAGAGTCCGGAGAAATGAGCTTAAAACCTGTATCTATAAGGCTTAAAAAGTTTATCGCTGGTCTTAATTTTATAGAAACTTCAATTTTTTCAGATGAAACAAAAAGAAGTATTAATAATCTAAAGAATGGAGAAGTTGCGATGCTGGAAAACCTTCGTCGTGAAATTGGAGAGAAGAAAAATTCTCCATCTTTTGCTAGAGGACTTTCACGTTATGGGGATATTTATGTAAATGATGCTTTTTCTGTTTCTCATAGAGTTCATGCTTCTGTTGTTGGGATCACAAAATATCTTCCTTCTTATGCGGGATTACAATTAGTTGATGAAATAAATAATCTATCTAAAGCTTTCGTTCCAAAGCACCCATTTCTATTTATCTTAGGTGGAGCAAAATTTGAAACTAAAATTCCATTAGTGAAAAAGTTTCTTCGTGATGCCGATGATGTATTTATAGGAGGAGCAATCGCTAATGATTTTTTCAAAGGGAAAGGTTATGAAGTAGGAAGCTCTCTTGTAAGTGAAAATATTGTACCAATTAAATCATTTTTAAAAAGTAAAAATTTAATTTTGCCTATTGATGTTGTTGCTTCTTGTGGGAAGAGTGTTCGTAATATAAGACCTGATGAATTAAAATCTGATGAATGTATTTCTGATATAGGGAAGTTTACAGTAGAAGCCCTAAGTGCTTTAATAGATAAAGCTTCTTTTGTTCTTTGGAATGGACCACTTGGTAAATATGAAAGTGGTTTTGGTGGATCAACAGAAAAAATTCTAAAAATAATTGCGAAAAGTAAAGCAACAAGTATAGTTGGAGGAGGGGATACTGTTGCTCTTATTTCTAAACTTAAATTAAAAGATGAATTTAGTTTTGTTTCAACTGGAGGAGGAGCAACTTTAGACTTTTTAGCTAAAGGAACTTTACCGGGAATTAAAGCGTTGAAATAATAGAATAGCTTTTATTTTTTCTTAATTATTCTCATATAAAATATCATTTTAAGTCTGGAACAACATATTGACTTTTATGTATAAATGTGCTACTATATAAACAGTTATATGAGTTCTTTGATATTTTGTTTAAATTATTAGGTTTTGTTAGGTTCTCCCAGTTTCTTTATAGATATTGAGAGAACTTAATATATTTTCTAACAATTTAATTTAAAAAAAATGAAAAAATTGAAAATTTTCTTTGCAGAAGCAACAACAATAGTAATGATTGTCATGCTTCATGGTATTATACCAATTATATTTGTTGAGTTTTTTCTACGACCACTCGTAGAAAAATATGAATACATAATAGAAAAAAAGTTTTTGGGAGACTTTATTGTCTTTACAACTGCACATTACTCTGTATTTGCCATAATATTTATGGCGATATTATCAAAATTGATTATATTAGCTATAGAGTTAAAGACAGACATAAGATTTAAATATCTTCATGTCTCTGATCTTTAGAAGATTAAAAATATTAAAAATATTAAAAATATTAAAACACCCTGAATCAATGACGGGTGTTTTTTTATTGGATTATACTTATTTGAATATTATTTTAATCTCAGAAACTCAAAATAGACCTTATCATTTAAGGTCTATTTTAATATCTTAATAGAAGTTAAAATCTAATTGACTTTATCTATTATTAGGAATAATCTAAAAGAAAATATATAAAATAACTAAAAAA
>CAIJZW010000044.1 GCA_903825265.1 uncultured bacterium
GGAAACGTTATATCCTCTCGGATGGTACATGGAAGTGCTACACATGCGGAAGTATAATAGACGCACCGTATAAAGCACAAACCGGCCATATGATACCAGATCAATATGGTGGACTATTGTTAAGATATGATCTTCGAAACTTGCGTGTTCAAGACTATAGGTGTAATATAAATCTAGGAGGTAATGGTGCTGTATACTTAATGAATTTGATGAAAGAGATTGGGGAAGAAGAGATTAATGATATTTTTTGTTTGCTTGAGTTTAAAGATAAACAATTTACTCCAAAAGAAGAGAGATTATTCCTAGAAGAAAAAATCAAAGAATATAAAACACTAATATGATAATTCTAAAACAAATAAAAATCGAGAACTTCTTGTCACATAAGAAGACAGAAATTTCCTTTAAAGAAGGAGATAAACTTCTTATTGACGGAGTTTCTGGTAGCGGTAAGTCTTCTATTATAGACGCCCTTCTATGGTGCCTCTACGGAAAAGGCCGAGTAGATAATCGTTCTGTTGTACGAAAGGGCGCTAAGGAGTGTACTGTTATTGTTGTCCTACTTGATACAGAATCTAATATCCTTTATGCAATAACACGAAGATCTACACCTGAAGGACACCATGATGTCGTGGTTTGTTCTTTATTGGATGAAGATGGGAGTCAACCTAAAGAAATAGGCACTGGAGGTATCACAGATACTAACGCATATATCGCGCGAGAGATTCTTGGTGCTAGCTACCAACTTTTTATAAACAGTGTAGTCTTTCCTCAAGACAGCACAGAGTCTTTCGTAACAGCTACTGGGATAAGACGTAAGGAACTTTTAATGGAGATATTAAGAACAGCTGATGTGGCGGAACTTCTTAAATCTACAAAAGAATTAATAAGTGATAAAGAGGCTATATTAATAGCTGAAGAGGCTATATTGACTTCTACAAAAAGTATTGTAGAAGAGAATGAAAAGAAGATGGAAGAATTACCACATCTAATTGTTAAACAAGAGTCTGTACAAGACTTAGTTCGTGATACTAAAGAAATTGTAGCGGCTGCAGAAGTGTCCTTAAAAGATACTGATTATGCATATAAATCTATTAAAGATGATGAGGATCTACTTAAGTCCTTTATAAGACAAATAGGACATCCAATAGAAATTGTTCCAGAAGATGAATCTTTATTAGATATGGAGGATGAAATACACTCGGGCCTAAGTGCTGCTATAGAACACAATAATAAGATTCAGTCAATAATAAGCAATAAGCCAGCTTGGAGAGATTATGACAGTGAAATTGATTATATTGATCGTCGAATAACAAAGCTTGTAGACGAAACTCTACCTTGTCCAGCAGGAGACGAATGCCCTTATAGTAAAATGATTGGTCCCGAGCTATCTCTATTAAAAAGTGATAGACAAAAGAAGTCTGAAGAATTAGAACAACAAAGCTTGGCAATGAATGAATGGGAGAAGAAATTAAAAGAAGCAGGATCTGCTATTGACATATCAGAACTTAGTGACAAACTAACTAGAATAAAAAACATAAAAGAAGCACAGGACCAAGCAAAAATAAAAATAGAAATA
>CAIJZW010000045.1 GCA_903825265.1 uncultured bacterium
AATGAGGTTTGGGGCAGTATGAAGTACCAGAAAATAGAGTGTGTGCAGGAGCCTTTTTTGCTTGACTGGGATGAAAAAGGAAGAGCACGATTTGTAACAACGTTTAATATTGAAAGAATAACAACATAAGGAGATTGAATAGATTGAGTTATGGCAAATCAATCCTCGTTTATTAAGGTTTTAGCATAAAAAAGTGTTAAAAAATATCATTGCCAGTAATTATAAGTAAAACAGCAATAAGGTTTGGTCACCTTAGTGCCTTTTTGTGTTTAGTTTGCGTCGCATTTTAATCGACAGCAATGCGACGTGATTTTGAACGGAAATCAAAAATCATATGAAGAAAACAGCCGTAGTAAAGAAGTATTTTTCACGTTATAAGAAGCCGTTAGTAGAGTTCCCAAATTTAATAGAAAATCAATTGGTTTCTTTTAGTTGGTTAGTAGAAAGTGGACTTAAAGAAGTTTTCAAAGAATTTTCACCTATTAATGACTATTCAGAAAAAAAGTTTCAATTAGATTTTACTTCTTTCTCACTAGGGGAACCAAAATTTGATGAAGAATATTCTAAGATAAATAAATTAACTTACGAAGGACCTTTAAAGGCTCGAGTACGACTTTTGAATAAAAGTATTGGAACTTCTAAAGAACAAGAAATATTTATGGCTGATGTACCGCTTATGACCAAGCATGGTACTTTCATAATAAACGGAGTTGAACGTGTTATTGTTCCTCAGCTTACTCGTTCATTTGGAGTTTTCTTCACAGAAGCAGAATCAAAAGGAAAGCGTTACTTCGGAGCAAAAATAATTCCAGCTCGTGGTGTTTGGATTGAAATCGAATCTGATACAGATGGAGCAGTGTATGTACGTATAGACAAGAAACGCAAATTCTCAGTTGCTTCACTTCTTCGTGTTTTAGGATTGACTACAGATGAAGCTATTCTTAAAGCTTTTGGCGACGACGAAGCTATTCTTAAAGTTGCTAAAACTTGTCTTGAGAAAGATCCAGCTAAAACATTATCTGATTCTTATATAGAAATATATAAGCGTCTTCGTGATGGAGATTTAGCAACATCTGAAAATGCTAAAGAATTTATGAACATTCTTTTGTCTTCTGAACGTTATGACCTTTCTCCTGTAGGACGTTTTCGTTTTAATAAACGTTTTGAAAAAAGTATGGATGATCGTGAGATGGAACGTCGTACTATTGGAGCAGAAGATGTTATTACTATCATAAAGAATATTATAGATTTAAATAATGATCCTCATGCAAAAGGGGACGATATTGATCACTTGGGTCAACGCCGTGTACGTTATGTTGGAGAAATGTTCCAACAGAAAATCCGTATGGGTATGGCTCAAATAAAGAGAAATATTCAAGATCGTATGTCTACTATAGATGTAGCTACTACAATGCCTATTCAGATTATAAATCAGCGCCCACTTCAGGCTCGTATTAAAGAATTCTTCACTGCTAACCAGCTTTCACAGTTCATGAACCAAGAAAATGTTATGGCGGAAGTTGAACATTTGCGTACACTTTCAGCCTTAGGCCCTGGAGGTTTAACTCGTGAACGTGCAGGTCTTGAAGTTCGTGACGTACACACTTCTCACTATGGACGTGTATGTCCAATCCATACTCCAGAAGGTCCAAACATCGGTTTGATTTTACACCTATCTACTTATGCAAAGATAAATGAGTTTGGTATTATTGAAGCACCTTATATTAAAGTTAAAAATGGAAAAATAACTTCCGAAGTTGTTTACTTGAACGCTCTTGAAGAAGAAAAGTATAATATTGCTCATGGTGGCGTAGCTTATGATGATAAGGGTAATATTATAGAAGATAGAGTAGAAGCTCGTCTAAAAACAAAACCAGGAATTATAGATAAGAATGAAATTGACTTTATAGATGTGGCTACAAACCAAGCTTTCTCTGTTGCAACAAGTATGATTCCTTTCTTAGAACATGATGATGCTCACAGAACACTCATGGGAAGTAACATGCAAAAGCAGGCTCTTCCTTGTATTGTTCCAGAAATTCCTCTTGTTGCTACTGGTATGGAAGAACTTGCAAGTAAAGATTCAGGAAGATTGATAGTTTCTGAAGTAAATGGAGTTATTTCTTATGTAGATGGAAAGAAAATAACAGTTAAAGATGAAAAAGGTAAGGATCATACATATCCTTTGATTTCATTTTCTCGTACAAACAACTTCTCAATATTCCATCAGCGTCCATCTGTTTCACTTGGTGATAAAGTAAAACGTGGAGATGTTTTAGCTGATACAAGTACAACAGATCATGGACAGATTGCTCTTGGTCAAAATGCTCTTGTTGCTTTCATGTCTTGGGGTGGAGCAAACTACGAAGATGCGATTATTCTTTCTGAAAAATTAGTAAAGGAAAGTAAATTTACAAGTATCTATGTTACAGAATTTATCTGTAATGTTCGTGATACAAAACTTGGACCTGAAATAACAACTCGTGATATTCCAAATGTTGGTGAAAATAAATTAAAAGATTTGGATGAAGACGGTATAATTGTTGTTGGTGCTGAAGTTACTGAAAATGATATTCTTGTTGGTAAAATTACTCCAAAAGGGGAAACAGAACTTACTCCAGAAGAAAGATTGTTACGTTCTATCTTCACTGAAAAAGCTCGTGATGTAAAAGATACTTCACTTCGTCTTGAACATGGAAAGAAGGGACGTATTGTTGGAGTAAAAATTTTCTCTCGTGATCAAGGTCATAATCTTGAGTCAGGAATTATAAAGAGAATCGTTGTGGAAATTGCACAAATAAGAAATATTTCTGTTGGAGATAAACTTGCAGGACGTCACGGAAACAAGGGTGTTATTTCTGTTATTTTACCTGAAGAAGAAATGCCATTCATGGCTGATGGAACACCTGTAGATATAATTCTTACACCACTTGGAGTTCCTTCTCGTATGAACTTGGGTCAGATATTAGAAATGCATCTTGGTTACGCAGCTCATACTTTAGGTTATCAAGCTATTGTCCCTCCATTCTCTTCAGCTACTGTAAGTGAAATTAAAGAAGAGCTTGTGAAAGCAGGAATGCCTGAAAGTGGAAAAGTTACTCTTTATGATGGACGTACAGGAGATGCTTTTGAACAAGATATTGCTATTGGGTATATGTACATGTTGAAACTCCATCACATGGTGGAAGACAAACTTCACATGCGTTCTATCGGACCATACTCACTTATTACTCAACAGCCATTAGGAGGTAAAGCTCAGGGTGGAGGACAGAGATTCGGAGAAATGGAGGTCTGGGCATTGGAAGGTCATGGTGCTGCTTACTCTCTACGTGAAATGTTAACAATCAAGTCTGATGATATCATGGGTCGTTCACAGACATTCGACGCGATTATAAAAGGTCAGCCAATCGGTGAACCAAATGTCCCTGCATCATTCAATGTATTGTTGAATTATCTAAGAGGACTTTCTCTTGATGTTGATTTAAAAAAGTCGAAATAATAATTAATAATTTATACATAAAAAACTATGAAAATAATTGATACAACAAATTTCGATTCGATAACACTTAAATTGGCCTCACCTGAACGTATAAGAGAATGGTCATATGGAGAAGTTACAAAACCAGAAACAATAAACTACCGTACGGGACGCTCAGAGAGAAGTGGTTTATTTGACGAAAGAATCTTTGGTCCAGAAAAAGATTATGAATGTTACTGTGGTAAATACAGAAGAATTCGTTATAAGGATATAATATGTGAAAAATGTGGAGTGGAAGTTACTCGCTCTATTGTTCGCCGTGATAGAATGGGTCATATAGAATTAGCTTCTCCTGTATCTCATATATGGTTTCTTCGTGGAGTTCCTTCTCGTATGTCTACATTGTTAAATATTTCTGTTTCAGATCTTGAAAAGGTCATTTACTTTGCTGGATACATTATAATAAATGTTTCTAATGAAGAGAAAGAAACTATAACAAAAAATCTTGAAAGTGAATTTAAATCAAAAATTAAAAGTGTTAACAATGAAGAAGAGAAAGAGAAATTAAAAGAACTTTTACTAAATACTAAGCGTGAAATATCAGAAATAGTTCCTGGTAAAGTTTTAAATGAAATTGCATATCACCATTTTGGACTTAAGTATGGTAGTTGTTTTGAAGCAAGTATTGGAGCTGAAGCTATCTTTACTATCTTTAAAAATCTTGATTTAGAAAAGATTAAAGCAGAGACGCAAGCTATGCTTCCTAAGGCTTCAAGTATTGATAAAGAAAAATTAGAAAAGAGAATGTCTCTTATTCGTTCAATGATTCATTCAGGTATTCGTCCAGAATGGATGTTCTTAACAGTTATCCCAGTTATTCCTCCAGCACTTCGTCCAATGGTGGCACTAGATGGTGGACGTCATGCTACATCTGATTTGAATGATCTTTACCGCCGTGTTATAAACCGTAATAACCGTTTAAAGAAATTGAAAGAAATTGGAGCCCCTGATGTTATTCTTAGAAATGAAAAGCGTATTCTTCAAGAAGCAGTTGATGCTCTCATTGATAACTCTATTGCTAAGCAGAATGATTCTCAAGCTGTTTCTGCTTCACAAAAGCGTGCACTTAAATCACTATCTGATAATCTAAAATCAAAACAAGGTTTGTTCCGTCAGAACTTGCTTGGTAAGCGTGTGGACTATTCAGGACGTTCTGTTATTGTTGTTGGTCCAGGATTAAAGCTTAATCAATGTGGACTTCCTAAACATATGGCTCTTGAATTATTCCGTCCATTCGTTATTTCAAAAATTCTTGAGACAGAACTTGCTTTCAATATTCGCGGAGCTAATCGTTTGATAGAAGAAGGTATTCCTGAAGTTTGGGCGATTCTCGAAGAAGTTATTCGTGGTAAGTATGTACTTCTAAACCGTGCCCCTACACTTCACAGATTAGGTATTCAAGCATTTAATCCTATTCTTATTGAAGGTCACGCTATCCAAGTTCATCCACTTGTTTGTGCTGGATTCAACGCAGACTTCGACGGAGACCAGATGGCTGTGTACGTACCTCTTTCTGATATGGCTCAGATGGAAGCACGTGAATACATGGCTTCAAATAAAAATTTGCTTAAACCTCAAGATGGTTCTCCTATTGTTATGCCAAAGATGGACATAGTTTTAGGTTGTTACTGGATGACAAAATCAGTAGATGAAGAGAAAGGGGAAGGAATGTTTTTTGCAAGTCCAAATCAAGCTATAACAGCTTTCGATTTAGGTGTTATAACTTTCCGTGCAAAGATTAAGGTTTTAGGTACTAACAAAGAAAGATATAATAGATTTGAAAATAAACCTTTTGAAACAACAGTTGGAAGATTATTCTTCAATACTATTTTCCCAGATGATTTCCCTTACTTAAACGAAGAAATTACTATCAAGCGTATGTCTCTACTTGTTGATGAACTTATTGTTCATTATGGTATTGATGCAACTCCAAAATTCTTGGATAAGATTAAAGATTTCGGTTATCAATATGCAACTTACTCTGGTGTTACTTGGGGTATTGATAATGTTAGAGTACCAGCTGGTAAAAAAGAAATTGTTGCAAAGTTCCGTAAAGAAGAAGAAATTGTTCGTGATCAATTTGGAGAAGGACTTCTTTCTGAAGATGAACAATATCAGAAGGTTATTGAAATTTGGGAACATGCGAAGAAGGAAATTGAAAAACAAATTCCAGCAACTTTGGATCCAAAAGGTTCTACTTACGATTTGATTACTTCTGGTGCTCGTGGAAATATGGGATCTCTAGCACAGATGTGTGGAATGAAAGGATTGATCGTGAATACTTCAGGTGCAACATTGGATTTCCCAATTATTCCATCATATATTGAAGGTCTTTCACCTCTTGAATATTTCATTACTACTCACGGTTCACGTAAAGGTGCTGCCGACACAGCCTTAAATACAGCTAAGGCCGGATATCTTACTCGTCGTTTAGTTGACGTTGCTCAAGATGTTGTAGTTACTGAAGAAGATTGTGGAACTAAGAATGGAAAGAAAATTATTGCTATTGGAAATGATTTTGCTAAATATATCCATGGACGTGTATTACTTTCTGATATCAAAAAAGAAGATGGAAGTGTTATGTTTAAAAAGGGTTCACTCATAATGAAAGAAGATGCAAGATTGTTAGAAAAAATGGGAGTGAAAGAAGCATTTGTACGTACACCACTTTCTTGTGAGACTACTCATGGTATCTGTCGTATTTGTTATGGATTAGATTTAGGACGTAACTGTATGGTTGAATTAGGTCAAGCTGTAGGTATCATTGCTGCTCAAGCTATCGGTGAGCCAGGAACTCAGCTTACACTTCGTACTTTCCATGCTGGTGGAGTTGCTACTGTCGACATTACAACAGGTCTTCCTCGTGTTGAAGAAATTTTTGAAAGACGTATTCCTAAGAATCCAGCAATTATTTCTCAAACAGAAGGTGAAGTTATAGATATAACAGATAATGGAAAAGAAAAAATAATTAAAATTCTTTCAGATTCTAAAGCAGATGGTAAAAAGAATGAAATGGAATATACAGTTGCTTTCCGTCGTCAGCCACAAGTAAAAGTAGGTTCACAGGTAAAGAAAGGTGAATTACTTACAGATGGATCTGCTGATATAAATGAAATTGTTAAATATGGAGGTAAGGAATCAGCTGAAGAATATATCGTAGATGAAATCAATAAAGTTTACGATTTACAGAGTGCTTCAATTTCTCGAAAACATATTGAAATAATTATTCGTCAAATGTTCTCACGTAAAAAGATTAAACATGCAGGAGATACTACATTCTCTCCAGGAGAAATTGTAGAAACTATTGAACTTATTGAAGAGAACGAACGTGTTGAAAAAGAAGGAGGAGAAAAGGCAGAAGCAGGAACTATTGTATTAGGTATTACAGAAGTATCCTTAACTACTAAGAGTTGGCTCTCAGCTGCTTCATTCCAGAATACAAACCGTGTCTTGATAAATAATGCTATTCGTGGAGGAGTGGATAATCTACGTGGTCTTAAAGAAAATGTTATTATTGGTAATCTTATTCCAGCCGGAACTGGTTTTGGAATAGAGCGTATTAGTAAAACAGAAGAAGTGAACGAAGAAGATAAGGCTTTATAATAATTATTTCCAAACCCTAAGCAAAAGCTTAGGGTTTGGTCATTATTAAAAATATGTCATCATCTGTAGAGAAAATCAAAGAAAGACTTTCCATTGTTGATGTTATTTCTTCATACATACAAGTAGAACAATCAGGAAAGAATTTTAAAGCAAAGTGTCCTTTTCATAATGAAAAGACACCGTCGTTTTTCATATCTCCAGATAGAGGTACTTATTATTGTTTTGGATGTGGAGAGAAAGGGGATATATTTTCTTTTGTTGAAAAATTTGAAGGAGCAGATTTTATGGGGTCACTTAAATTATTAGCAGAGAAAGCAGGTGTAACTTTGGAATATGATAAAAGTAACAATAAAGAGAAAGATAAAAAAGAGCTTTATTTTGAAATTTTAGAAGAAGCTACAAAATTTTTTGAAAGTAATTTTGATAAAGAAACTACTCCTCGTGCTTATTTATTAAGTAGAGGTATTATTGATTCAACAATTAAATCTTTTCGTATTGGTTATGTAAAAGATGAGTGGAGATCTCTTAGTGACTATCTTACAAGTAAGGGTTACAAAGTCGAAGATATTGAAATGGTTGGTCTCATTAAAAGATCTGAAAGTGGATTTTATGATCGCTTTCGTGGACGTATTATATTTCCAATAAGTGATTCAAGTGGAAGAGTCATAGCGTTTTCAGGAAGAATTTTTTCTGCTCAAGGGGGACCTGCTTTAGGAGGGGCAGAGAACCTTGAATCTGTTGCTAAATATTTAAATAGTCCTGATACGCCACTTTTTAACAAATCAAATGTCTTATTTGGTATAGATAAGGCAAAAAATTCTATAAGGAAAAGAGGGTATAGTATTATAGTAGAAGGACAGATGGATTTGATACTTTCTCATCAGGCAGATTTTACAAATACAGTAGCAGTATCGGGAACCGCTTTTACTGATAGTACTACAGACGGTGAATCAAAAATAAATAATTTAGGTTTGATAAGAAGAATAACTTCTAATATAATTTTTGCTTATGATGGTGATTCTGCTGGTGTGAGAGCAGCAAGTAGGTCAGCTATGATAGCTTTAGCATTAGATATGCAAGTAAAGGTAGCTTGTCTTCCTGAAGGTAAAGATCCCGCAGATATAATAATGGAAAATGGAGATACTTGGAAAAATATTATTAAAAATGCAGTTGATATAATAACTTTTCATTTAGATAGAATTTGTAGAAATACGAATGACATAAGGATAAGAGGTAAACAAGTTCGAGATATTGTTTTTCCATTTTTAGTATTAGTGAAAAGTTCTATAGATAGGTCCTCTTATATCTCTATGATTTATTCTAAAACAGGAATACCAGCTAATGCAATTGTTGAAGATTTTGAAATATATGAACGTAATCATAATGTAAATAATAATATAGTTCTAAAGAATGATTCTGTGGAGAAAAAGAAAGAATTAATTCCTCGTAGAGATAGTTTAGAGAAGAGATTGTTTGGAATAATATTTTGGCAAGAGAAGAATGATATAGGTATAAAAAAAGAAAATATTTTTAAATCATTAAAAGAAAAGATAGGGGAAGATGAGTTTGAGAGAATCTATGAATTACATACACCTTTTGCTGAAATTCTCGCTATTGAAACTGAAGATTGGTATAATAATAAGACAAAAGATATTCCTCGGGATGTAGAAGAAATAATAGTGAACTTAGAAGAAGAAATTTTGAAGGAAAGATTATTTTTACTGAAGGATAAAATGAATAAGAGTAAAAATCAAGATGTCGATCTCGATTCACTACTAAAAGATTTACAAAAAATAGGAGAAAGATTAGAAGATATTAAAACTTATAGATCAAAATAATTTTATGATAAAAAATATTAAACAAAAAGCAAAAAAGATAATTTCCAAGAAAAAAGTTGTTGTAAAGAAACAGATTAAAAAGATTGTAAAAAAAGTGGTTACTAAAAAAACTCCTTCTAAAAAGATTATAAAAAAAGTTGTTAAAAAAGTAATAGCCCCTAAAAAGAAATTGGTTAAAGTTTCAAAGCCAAAAATTAAAGTTTTAAAACCAAAAGCTTCTACTAAACCTATTTCTAATTCAAAGAAAGATCAATTAGAAAAGAAGCAGAAAGATGAAGAAGCAAAAGCTGTTGATATGATAGAAAAAGGTAAGAAGAGAGGCTTCGTAACCTATGATGAAATTATTAAAGAATTTCCAGATATAGAAACAAATATTCTTTTTTTAGATGAGTTATATGACCGTTTTTCTGTTGCAGGTATTGATGTACTTGAAGGAGGTAACCTTCTTGATACTAGTGGTGATGTAGAAAAGTTAGCTCTTAAATATAGTAAAGATGCGAAGACTTACGATTCTATTCAGATGTATTTGAAAGAAATAGGTCAATATCCCTTAATTGCTGCAACTCAAGAAAGAGATTTAGCTAAGAGAATTGAGAAGGGAGATATAGAAGCTAAAAATCTTCTTGCTCGTGCAAACCTACGTCTTGTTGTTTCTATTGCTAAGAAGTATGTAGGACGTAGTTCAGACCTTACCTTACTTGATCTTATTCAAGAAGGGAATCTTGGTTTATTTAAAGCTGTTGAAAAATTTGATTGGACGAAAGGTTACAAATTCTCAACTTACGCTACTTGGTGGATTCGTCAATCTATAACTCGTGCTTTGGCTGACCAATCTCGCACAATCCGTATCCCAGTTCATATGGTTGAAACTATTTCTAAATATAAGCAGGTTGTTAGACGTTTATCACAAGATCTTGGGCGTGAACCTCTTGTAGAAGAGATAGCCACAGAAATGAATTTAGAAGTAGAGAAAATTCATATTATAGAACAGATTAATCAAGAGACAGTTTCACTTGAGCAACCAATAGGAGATGATGATGAAAAATCTACACGTGGAGAATTTATTCCTGATGATAAAATACTTCGTCCTGATCAAGATGCTTCACGTCGTATTCTTTCAGATCAAATAAAAGAAGTTCTTGAAACTTTAAGTCCAAAAGAAAGAAAAATTCTAGAGCTTCGTTATGGATTGAATGATGGAGTTCAGCATACACTTGAAGAAGTAGGTCAAGAATTTGGAGTTACTCGTGAACGTATTCGTCAGATTGAAGCTAAGGTTCATGAAAAGCTTCGTAATAATGAAAAAATTGCTCGTTTAAAGAATTATTTTGATTAAATATATACTCCCCAGATAGGGGCTAAGCCCCTATCTGGGGAGTAATAAATAGAGATATTAAAAAACCATAAGCAAAGCTCATGGTTTTTTAATATCTCTATTTGATTGTTTTTATAGTTGATCTGTTACTGTCTCTGCTGATGTTTTAAGTAATCCAAATAATAATTCAGAATATTTCCAGAATGCATCATTGCCTTTTATTTGAGATACACATTCAGCTGCAACTAACTTTTCAAATGAATTTTGGTGTATAGGCCAGTGACGGTATACCCAAGCTATATTTCCATTTGATTCAGTAACTAATTTATTTAAAGTAGCTTGGAATGCTTTACAGTAAGGACATTCATAATCTGAATATTCTACTATAACTATAGGAGCATCAATGCTACCAATGATATGATCTTCTGCTGTGACAGCTGAGATTTCTCCTTTATATTCGTTTGTTACTTTACCTGCATTTACTTCATCGATTAATTTTTTAACATTTTCAATTGAATCAGCTCCGCGGATTTCAGTTTTTACTCCATTCTTTCCTATGATAACACTATAAGGAGTCCCTCTCTGGTTTTCAGGAACAGCTTTCATTGCACTTTCTACACTAGTACCGATACTTTTGCTTAAAGCATCTTTATCTATATTAGACATACAAGTTGCAAGTTTATCTTTACTTACTCCTACTTGTGCTGATAATGTTTTATCTTCTTTACTACTATCTACTTTACTATTACTTCTACCACTAGTTATTAAAATAGCTAACATTACAAGGAAACCTGCAACTATTATTGCTGTAGGAGTTGTAATTTTTTGTTTTTTATCGTTTTCCATTTGATTATTATATCATATAATTAATATTATCAATTAATAAATGTGGATTGAAAAATATGCCAATTTGTGATATAATAGTACCTAGTTATGGATGGTATATATAGTGTTATTTTTTATGTTTTTTCTTTCATTTCTGTCTACGTGCAGATATTTTTTTTAGTGACTTTTTTGGAAAAACGTAAAAAAATTGC
>CAIJZW010000046.1 GCA_903825265.1 uncultured bacterium
AGTGGAAGCAGATTTCATTGTAAACATTTTTGAAGATGAGCTGGACCATAAATCAGTGGAGAGTATTAAATTAAAGTATTTTAAAACTAAAGCGGGCAAAGAGCTGCTGGATAAGCTTTATCTATAGTGGTTGTCTGACCATTCCCCAAAAATTAAGTTGTGTATCTTTAATGATTATTTTCTCAATAATTTTACAAGACCATCTATAAGTTTCTTGAGAGACTTATCTTCATAAAGAGAAAGTGTGAAAACTGGTTCATCAAGCTTTTCAAATTCTTTTCTAATTTTTTCTAATTTCTTTTCATCGGTCATTATATCTGTCTTTGTTAAAACTATTATTTCTTTTTTCTCTAAGAGAGCCTTATCATAAGAACCAAGTTCTTTACGGATTTGCTTATAAACTTTCATTGGATTCTCATTTTCAAGAGAAACAAGATGAGCAAGCATTTTTGTTCTTTTTATATGTCTTAAAAATTTTATACCTAAACCTTTACCTTCAGATGCTCCTTCGATAAGCCCTGGAATATCTGCGATTATGTGTCCATAAAAATCTCCAAGATTTGGATCTAGAGTTGTGAATTGATAGCTACCTATTTTTGCATCTGCATTTGTAACAGAATTAAGAAGAGAAGACTTCCCTGCATTTGGTAAACCGATCAAACCAATCTCTGCAAAAAGCTGTAATTCTATTTTAAAATTACCTTCTTCCCCTGTTTTTCCTTTTGTCGCTTTTGTTGGAGTTGTATTAGTAGAAGTTTTAAATTGCTCATTTCCATAACCACCCATTCCTCCTTTAAGCAATAATTCTTTCTGTCCAATTTCATCTAACGAAACAGAAGCTCCACTTTCTATATTTGTAATAACAGAACCAACTGGTAATTCAATGATCAAATCATCTCCATCTTTACCATGACGACTTCCGCCTGCTCCTTCTGTCCCATCATTACCTCTCCATTCTTTTTTATGTTTATATCTAGAAAGAATATGCACATCTTGTACAGCAACTGCGTAGATACTACCACCTCTTCCTCCATCACCACCGTTAGGTCCACCTTTATCTATAAATTTCTCTCGGCGCCAACGAACAACCCCGTCTCCACCACGGCCTGCTTTTGCAAAAAATTTTATTTCATCGATAAACATATAAGTTAAAAATTCAAATATAATAGAGGTAAAACCTCATGTGCCCCCAGAGGTTATACCTCTATGGCATCGTCTCTTCTCTTATACAACTTACGCTAATAATGCCTTTTTTACAAGAGCCATGATTCCTTCTTTAGATTTTGCAACAATCAAAAATCTTCCATTGTGACAAAATACAGCATCTGAAACTTCTGTAACCTTTACCATTTCATCATCTCTTTTCCCTGCCCAATTAGAAGGGAAAGGCTTACGAACTTCAAAGTTATATTTTTCTTTACGAACAGCTTCAGCTCTCCATAAATCATTTTTATTAGAAATAATATATAAAGGCTCACTATATTCATTTATTATTTCAAACCATGGATAAGAATCTTCTAAAATAATAACTCTCTTATCTTCTGCTTTTTCGTATGCCATTTTAACCATTGACTCCGCTTCTAAACTATCTCTTGTTTTTATAATTTCACGATTAATAATCTTCACAACAAAAGGAACTAATTCTTTAAAATGTTTATCAAAATCTTGTTCTTCTTTCCAGCTCGGCCTAAAATTGAAAAACATATCTTGTATTGTATATGGAGCCACTTCTCCTTTGACCTCAAAAAGATTAATACCATTATCATTCGCATCAATAGCCTGAATTAATTTTTCATCAATTTTAGAAGCTACATCTTTAGAACCACAGATCTGTTCTCCAAACTTTTTCCAAACTAAACCAAAAGAAGAATAAGGGGTTCCGTTATCTCTTTTACCTGCTCCTCCTTCCTGATGATGATCAAATTTATTTCTTTCAGGATCATTCTCCCCTCCTACATCATAAACATAGTCACCTGTTTCTATAATCTTTAGATCACGTGTTCTTATGATTTTAATATTTCCATTATTAAGAATTGAAAGAGTTGCAGTAGCAAAAAGGTCATCAGCATGGAATGCTCCATTGTGAGTCACACATATTTTCTTTTTTCTAAAAAATGAAATCATATTATTTATCTTCATCAAACTTCTCTATATTAAATATTTCTACAATAAATGCAATCACTCTCTCTAAGATGAAATAAAAAATAAAAAAGATTAAAATCATTCCTAAAATATTTCTTATATCTCTACTAAAAGAAAGTGCGGTGTAACTAAAAAAGTAACCAAGAGAAAGCATTGCAACCGTCCAAATAACAAGAGATAATATTTCAGCTTTTATAAAGGTCTTAATTTTAATATTTTTATAACCTGCAAAAACAAGAGCGAACCAATATATCCCAAGAACTAAGAATCTTGAAGCAAACATGGACCAGAAAGGTCTTTCTTTGAAGCGAGGAAGAAAATAATTTATTCTTCTTTCTGCACTAGAAAGTATTTGCCTGTGTGAGTGATATTTGTTCAAATAGAAACCTAAAGAGTATCCTATTATAGATTTAATGCTACCACCTAGCACAGTAGCAAATATTGCCATAAAAATATTTAAAGATCCTAAGTATGAGAAAATACCAGCAAAAATAACAACAATTTCCCCTTCAAGAATAACCCCTAGAAATATAATAATATAAGCAACAATTGCATGTATTTCAACAAAATGTCTTATAGCTCCAACAGAGATATGTTCCATATAAAAT
>CAIJZW010000047.1 GCA_903825265.1 uncultured bacterium
AAAATGGAAAATATAAAATTAAAAAATCAAAATAAAGGTTTTGGTTTAGTTGAGTTTCTTTTGTATATAAGCATAGTTGCAATTATGTCACTTGCTATTGTGGCTTTATTTTTCATGATGGCTCAATCACGAGTAAAAAGTCAAACTATTTCTGAAGTGAATGAACAGGGGACTCAGATAGTTGAACTTATCTCTCAGACTATAAGAAATTCAAGTTCTGTTAATTTTCCTTCTCTAGGTTTAAATAATAGCTCTTTGTCTTTAAACGTAGATGATCCATTAAAAACTCCAACAATCTTTGATCTTTCTGGTGGTGAAATAAGGATAGTAGAAGGCGGGGGTTTACCAATAATCCTTAATAATTCAAAGCTTATTGCAAGTAATCTATTATTTGAAAATCTTTCAAGGGTTGGTACAAAGGATACAATAAGAGTATCTTTTAAGCTGAGTCGTGTTAATAATGAAGGAAGGAATGAGTATGATTATAATCAAACTTTTTATATAAGTGCAAATTTAAAATAATTTATGAGTTTTAAAAAATTAAAATTTAATAATGGATTTGCTAGTATTCTAGCAGTGATAATACTAGGGGCTGTTGGTGTATCTATCGTTTCTTCTGTTATATTATTTGGATTAGGATTTTCTCGTAATAGTTTTTCCTTAGAACAATATTATCAATCTAAATCTTTAGCGAGTGCTTGTAGTGAAGAAGCTTTACAGCAGATTAAAGATTCAAATTTTATTGGTAATGGAAATTTAGTTTTAGGACAAGGGTCTTGTGATTATTTTATTTTAGATAAAGGAGGAGAGGTAAGAGAAATAAATTCTTATGGAACAGTAGGAAGTGTTATAAGAAAAATTCAAATAGAAGTTGATCAGATTAATCCAACTATAAATATAATTTCATGGAGAGATGTTTCTGATTTTTAGTTATCCTCTAGTTATCCACATGAAATTTTGCTAATTGTAGAAGTAGTCGTGGTATAATTATGAAATATTATTATTATTATTTAAGAAGTCTAAAATCATTGATTTTCTATGAAAACAAAAAATAAAGGATTCACGTTACTTGAAGTTTTATTAGTTATCGCAATCATTGCTATATTAGCAGCTATCGTTATAGTAGCTATTAATCCAGCAAAACAATTAGCAGAAGCAAGAAATGCACAAAGAAGAGCTGATGTTCAAAC
Organism: uncultured bacterium; assembly: GCA_903825265.1. Classification (GTDB taxonomy): domain Bacteria; phylum Patescibacteriota; class Minisyncoccia; order Phycocordibacterales; family UBA9973; genus UBA8515. The sequence continues at coordinate 1,191 of CAIJZW010000047.1, forward strand.
TATTTTGAATGCAGTTTATCAATATACAATTGATAATAATGGTAATCTTCCATCAGATGCTCCAGCTGTTACAGCTGTTGCTACAGAAATTTGTAGAACAGGTATAGTTGATGCTACTTGTCTTACTGATGCTTTAACAAATTTGAAAGTTCTTACTACAGGTGAAAAATATGTAACTTCACTTCCTATTGACCCGTCATGTGCTATAGCAGCCCCTTGTGCAGCTAATGGTATAGGATATAGAATTCTTAAAACAGCTAATGGAAGAATAACAGTTAGTGCTCCAAATGCAGAGTTAACAGCAACTGTAAGTGTAACTAAATAATTTAGCTACATTCTCAAATAAAAGACCACTTAAAGTGGTCTTTTATTGTTTTATAGCTATATAAAAAAATTTTAAATTAAAAGCCATACATGGTTAGTACGGCTTTAATTTTTATTTGTAAGGATTTCCTATTTTTTCATTCATATAGGAAATGACATTTTCTTTTGCTAAATCAATTTGCTCAAAAGCAAATTTCTTTACTGTTTCAAGTTCGTATAAAGGAAGATATAAACCCCTTTCGTCAGTAAAAACATGCTTTTTTACAAAATTTTCCCAATCATGATCACTCATTTCTTTTTGATCACATTCTAAATAATAACCAGGATTTAGAAAGGAACCAGAAACAACTTCATTATAGGGGATTCTTGTAAGATAAACATCACGATCCCAACAAGGGGTCCAAGCAAGTATTTCCCCTTCATTAAGAGAAACATAATTATTATTTCTAGGATAAAGAAAATTTTGATTTCTTAATACTTGCCATGCAAGTATTTTGACCCATCCTTTTTCTGGGCGGAAAAGTTGCTTTTCTCTACCTTTTTCCTCTATTTGAGATAAAATTTGAGATAAAATTTTTCTTAAATCTTTATCTCCAGTTTGGATATATTTATCATAAATATTCCAAAATTTAACAATTTTTTCTTCCATCGTTTTGTTTTTTTTGCGTTAATATAGAAATATCTTTTTATTTAACTTTTATATTACTCATATTTAGATAAATAGCAACATGTTTGATTTCTAAAGGCTTTTGATTTTAATAAATAAAAAACCTTAAAAAACAAGCTTCTTGTACTAGTATATGATGATAATTCTAAGGTAGTTTAAATTGGAATCAGAGAATAGTGAATGTAAGGGGATTGGGGAAATTACAAATTATTTAAACAAAAAAGCTCATCATAAAAGATAAACTTTTTTGATGAGCGTATATTATTATTCTTTGTAATTAAATCCAATCAGCAAGAATGCTCCGATTGAATTAGTGATAAAATCGTATCCCATTCCAAATCTGGCGTCAGTTAAATTTTTAACTTTTAAAAATTTCATTACACCCACTAAGTTACTGGTTACTTTTTTGTCTTTAATCGCTAAGTCCCAGATAGCATTGTATTCTGATTCTTTTATTGGACGAATAGACAATGCTAGGGCCTGTTGATTATTTGCTGTGAAAGAGGTCATAGCATATAAGTATGGTAATTCAATTTTAGATGTTACTCCACCTACAATTCTTTTAATAGAATCAACGGTATTTGTCCATAATCCAACAGTTAGAATCTTATGACGATAAACTATCTGATATTCAGCTTTTTTATTTCTGACATAAAATCCCACTTTAATGTTTTTATAATTAACAGTTGTTCCCATTGTTCCACTAGGAGGCATAGCTTCTGCTGTGAATTGAAATTGTCCATCAACTGATAACGGTGTCGGTCTTATTTCAGACACTGGTGTTGGTTGATATCCAGCTGATATACCGAAGTTTTTCCATTCAGTTTTAAAAGCTGAATAGAAAATAACATTATTTTCACCGGGATCAAATCCAATTCTGCCATCATAGATAATTCTTCCAAATATTTTTTCTTTATACCGGACTCCTACTCGAACATTTGCCAGTTTTGTTAAATACCCTGACTCAGTTTGAATAAATCCACTTCCGACAACTCCAGTGTAAACATTAATTCTAGTGGAATCTTGAGATTTAACTTGTAAAGATATAATCGACAAAAAAGCGATTATTAACAAAGAAACTTTAGCTTTCATTTTTATAGTTTTAATTGGTTTTCACAAAAGACAATTAATTATCTCTCCTCTGAAAACCAATAAAACTAATATCAAAGAACCACTACCTTTGGATAATAGAATAAATATAGTGATTTGTCAATATGACTCATTTGCGTGACTTTCAGAACTAAGCAGGGAAATGAAGTGGATAGAATTAGGGATTAAAGAATTAAGTTTGATGCTTGAATAAAGTTCACAAAATGCACATATTTACTGAAGATAAATAAACAAGCCCTCATCTATAAAGATAAGGGTCTTGATTTATATTTTCTCTTGTCTATGACAATTACTGGAGAGAAACCAGTTTTATTCCTTTACAGAACTTCCTCTTTAGCGAGGGGAGGGTATCCTAAAACCTTGATACCTAATTCTTTTCTTTTTTTGTCGCCTATTTTGCGAACAACGTCAGTTGGTCTAATTGGTTTTCCTCCAAATACTTCAGTGGAAACCAAAAACCGTTTTTTGTTGATATCAATTTCTTCTAAAACAGAAGAAACCTTATCAATACTTATCACCCTAAGAAATCCGTTTGGAAGTTCGTTGGTACGTTTTACCAAACTACCTCTTTTGGAATTTCCCCAAATGTAGCCCATAAAGCCACTAAATGCAATAAACACTATTGCAAGTGAAATAAAATAACCTGTCATAACTTTAAGTTTTGTGAGATAACGATAGGTCAAGCAAGGACGATATTCATTGGTTTTCTTATGATTATCTCTGGTTTATAAATGAACTTATTACTTGAATAGTATATCACAAATACTTGATAGTGTCAAGTTAAGTACATTTAACCATAAGTTCTGAAATCTCAAAAGGGTACAAAAAAGTACCTTAATAAATAAGGCTAAAAGCGTTGTGACCCTAGGGGGTTCAAATTGGAATCTAATAGTAGGGAATATAAGGGTATTTGAGGTTTTAAAGATATAATTATTTAACTTCACTCATTCGCTCGTGAATCCCTTTTAGAAATTCATCTGGATTTTCTTTTAACTTTAAGTTAAGTTCTTCTTTAGAAAACCACTTAATTTCAGCAACTTCATCTTCCTGTATTTTAAAATCTTTAAAACCAACAGGTAAAGTTAATAAAAATTCTTGGGCAAAATAATTCCATTTAGTTTTTCTGCGTTTTTTAATCCCAGTAATAGGTTTGATATCTTTCAATCCTATTTCTTCTTCCGCTTCTTTTATTATGTTCTGTTCATAAGTTTCTCCTTCTTCCACTGTTCCTGCCACTGCTGGACCCCATTTACCAGGATCATGACTTTTATTAAAAGCACGACGAGCAAGCAAAATATTCCCATTTGTGTCAGTTATCCAAAGAGAAGAAACACGATAAATAGCATTTAGGTCACGATTATCTCTTTCTCTGTATTCTATTATGTTATCATTTTCATCTACTATTGGAATTTTCATAAATTTATTATATCAGATTCCAAATCATAAAAATATCCCCTTGGGTTGTGTAAAAATAGCATTACAAAATAATGCTTAAAAATCTGTGAGCCCATACAGTCTACAGTGGAACTCCTTTGAAAGCGAGATATTGAAATGGAAAAATCTATTTAATACCTATCCAAATAGACTTCTTGCGATTACAAAAGTTTAATAATGATTATATTATAAAGGTTTTAAGTTTTTATTAAAAAACTTAAAGAGAATATTATCTACCGTACTAGTTAATAGAACTATATATAATATTATTTTGGTTGCCTTAAAGTATCTTTGAGTTATTTAGATCTTTTGAACTTTATTTAGTAAAATTAAAAGCCCAACCAAAACGAGATTACAATTATTCTCATTACATTCTGCGTTATCAATATTTCCGTGAGCAATTTTATGCCGTATTGATAAACCAAGTGGGCTATATAAAACATATCTTAGATAGAAACAAAAATCTTTGCCAAATATCTTTATCATTTCATCAGATTTAAGGCTTAGGTCTGAAAGAGTAATTCTTTTTGTTATAGTTTTACCTCTTTCAATAGCAGTTGTTTGAATACCGGCATTTTCTGAAATCATTAAAAGCAGATTTTCAAACTGTGGTATAAGAATATGCAGAGTAGAAATAAAATCTTTTTCTAAATAAACTTTAATAGCGTGTTTCAAAATTACTAACTCATTACCGTTTGGACAAAGACCTTTGTTTTTTAATACTAATTCAAAACTATTTAAATCAAAGACCTTGTTTTCTGTAAGTTTTCTTAAAATAGGGTTTATGTGAAAATATACTTTCATCATCTGTTCCATTCCATAAGTTTGGAATGACCATAGCTCTATTGGGCTATAGTCGTAATTATTTGCGGATAGGTAACCTTGTTCTGTGTGACTAGAAAAACTAGCTATTTGATATGTTAAAGGAAGTGTCTTTTTTGTAGTTTTTTCATTACTTTCCAATGACCCAATAAAAGTAGTTGAAAATATTAAAGTAAGTAAATTAGAAAAATCATTACCTACTTTTTCAAATATACCGTTGTTTACAGTATTTATTTGTTCAATCATTGTCTCGTCTATGACTACTTCTGTACTTAATTCTTTATATTCGTTTTTTGATTTCAAAATACTTTCCTTAAGTCTATTTTTTATCAGATCAGTATCTTCTTGAGATATTTTCTTTCCCTTAATATCCTTAAGTATACTTTGGTAAGAAAAGGACGCCTCAAAAAACTTGCCATTTTGGTAAAGCTCATCTGCTCTGTTCATTTCATTTTTTATCTCTTCCATAAGTTCATTTTATCATTTTTTACATTAAAAATTAACTATAAAAATGTTATAATACACTAATATGCAAGTCACTAAAACCAATCCTTACGGTTCAAACGCTACACTCCTTGATCCACGACAGAAGTACTGTTGGGACTACTACATAGATATACGCTCTGATACGTTCTCAAATGCTCTACAATCAGCTATAAAGGCTGGATATAGTGCAAACTCAGCTACTCACATAACAAGCCAAAAGTGGTTTGTAGAAAAGGTGCGAAAAATGGGCTTTTTAAGTAAGGCTGAGCAGATACTAGAAGATATATTAGATATGCCGGTTAATACAAGAGAGCTGAAAAACAAAGAGGGAGACTTTCAAAAATATGTTATTACTGACGCCTCGTTGGTTAAGATCAAACAAGATACTGCTAAGTTTATATGTGAGCGTCTAGGAAAGAATGAGGGCTACACAACCAAGCAAGAATTACAGCACTCCGGTAAAATGGATTTAGTGATTGGCAATAAGGCTTTAGATGATTTGTTTGAAGAAGAAGATTAGAGCTATTTAATCACTTCTGGATAATAAGGTATTTTAATAACTAGGTTGTATAACTCAGTATTGTTTTTGTTTTCAACTGTGCCAATACATATTTTAGGAAAATCTGTCTCTGGTAAGTCTGCACTTATTGTTCTGCCGATCTCTTGTAAGTAATCTTCTGGGGCAAATGGCAAACCATTAGTTCCGAGAAATGAGAAAAAGACACTTAGACTGCTATTATGGTCTGGAAGATTGAGACTTAATGTATCTACCTTATGCGTAGCGTCATTCAAGATATGCCAATCTTTTATCTTTAATATAAATAAGTAATTTTTAGGAGGAAAAGGTATTTTGTGAAAATGCCTCTCTATTTTTTCACCAACTTGTCTTTTTATTTCAAGTAAATTATCTGTAAACTTATATGATAAATCAAAACTAACATCTTCTGTTGAGGGTGGTAATTCCAGCTTATTTTTTAGGTGTTCACTGTCTGCCCACATTGAAAAATTGCCTATTTTGTTCTTAAAGGAAAGTTTTAAACTAGACCTACCTTTTGTGTCTTTGAAGTAAAAAAGTGAGCCTAATAATTTTTCTCCAACTAATATGTGTGATTTAAGTAGTGGTTTTGACATTTGTTTTGGTTTCGGGGAAATTGTCTGGCAATTGTTTAAGGTAGTGATAAATTGCCTTAACTAAAATATCGGACATAAATAGTATTGTGTCGGCTTGTAGAAAAAACTGAAATATATTTTTACTAATAAAAACAAACCACTCTTTTCTGTCCTTCATTTTCCAAGTATTATTATTCTGAACACCAACTAAAACATTTCTTCCTTCGTAGTTATGATGTCCAGTTGCATTAGCCTCTTTATATATTGTCTCAAAAACATTTAATGTATCCGGAGTTTCCTTGAAGAGTTTTTTAGTTACTAAATCAGCATTTTTATATAACTCTTTTTGAGTTATATTCGCTTTATGTGTCAAACCAGTATCTGGATTTCTAATACCCCAAGCTACCTTTTTTAATTCGTCTTTTATTTCTTCAAAAGTGTGTTTTTCTGATAGTATCCAAACAAGGTATGCTAAATGAAAAGGTATTTCAATCATTGCTTTAATGTGAACAGCTACAGTAACAGCATTAAAACTTGTTGACGCCTCTGTGAACGTTTCAGTTAAATATAATAACCTCATTATTGAGGTAGTCACATATAGATCAATTCTAGCCTTTATCCATTCTTTATGGGTAGCAGAAATTACGATGTCTACTTCTGGCAAACAATAATCTTTTAATTTAAGATAATTTTTTTCAATATTATTAAAATATTCTCTTTGGTGGTCATCAAATAAAGCTTTTTCTTCTGGTGAATATCCAAACTTTATTTTATCAATAGTGGTAAACATATTGATATAATACTCTTTTTATAATCCAAATACCATTTATTTGCCGAGACTATTTATCACCTAAGACCTTAAAGCTTTCTGTAAACTTATTAAATAATGGTGATATATATTCCTCATCATTATTAGAATAGAGGATAGAAACCTCATAGAAATGACCATCTTTAAGTAGTGAATAAGAAAGAGTTTTTAGTTCCATTTGAGTATTTTCAAGTTCAATAAAATATGCTGGAATACCATCAAGGTCGGATAATTCTGATTTAATGACAATTGATTTTGAACCAAATAGTTTTTCTTCTTGGTCTGCAAGTTGTGTTGTTTTATTTTCTAAACTTGTAATATCTGTAATAACATTTTCAGCTGGTATCCACTTTTCTTTAGATATTTTATCAGAGTTACCAAATGTCGTTATCATTATTTTTGCTTTATGTGGGCTTTCAATATCTGCGTAAGTTGTACCGTCTGTATTTTCTGTAACTTTTGCTACGGTTGGAAATTGAACACTAAAACCTTTTTCTATATTTATATAAAAACCCTCTTGAGTACCAGTAGCAGTATTGCTTGTGATATCCGTTGAGGGCGTATGACTAACTGTATTTGCTCCGATATAAATTATCAAAGCAAAACCTAAAAATATGAGACCAATTTTCTTGTAACTTACATTTTTATGTAAAATATCTTTCATAGAGAATTATATTAACTTATAAAACTTTCTATGAATAAGACCTAGATAGCAAGATAGGCACTCCATAACGAGAGTGCAGACAGATCAATAGACTAGCTACTGATATGTTTCTCTCGCATAGAATGCCTATGCTGGTCACATCAGTAGCCAAAAATCCAATAAAGGATTGTAGTCTAATAACTGTCTATTTATTTGATCTGTCTGCATTACAAGTATAGCAGAATTGTGCTGTATTTGGAATAGTTAAATTGACAGTATTGCCTCACGTTGTTTAATTTTCTAATTATAAAATAAATCTAGTTATAATACATATTATATGTAAGCATAATTTATTTGTATCAAGTCTATGCATAAATACAATCTTATTTTTATTACTTTTTACTTTAGCTAATTTATTATCTAGCAGTATAATAAAATCACGTTAGAGATTTTCTAACTGGGCGTGACACAGCCCTATGCTTAAAATAGACACTTTATAATTATTAACAATAGTCTTGAGAGTAATAATGTGATTAAGCTAAGTTTGAAATACAAGGATTGCACCCACTGGCTTAAAGAGAGCTTGCAGAGCAGATACTTTTCTTGTATTAGAAAATGAACAAGTAGCTTAGTGTGAAGTTGTCTCATCACAACGTGATGTGTCCAATCAAGTACACAGATTGAATGAATAAATCCTCCCACTTCTTATGGGAAATCCTCAAGTTGCGACCTTGAGTATTTAGGGTTTATTTTGCCACTCTGTCTAATTGATTAGACGTATCTGCAAAATTACAGCCCTCTATGGCTGTTTTTTGTTGAGGTAAGTAGTAAAACCCTCCCAATGCTTTATGACATTAGAGGAGTTTGTGAAAGATGTGTTAGGTGAGAAAGCGAAAAATATGTCTCAAGATAAAATTGAACTATATTATCGTAAGTCAGTTGGCTTTTTTAATGTGCTTTTTGATAAATGGAAAAAAGAAACGTATCCTCTATAATCACTTAAAATAATTTAATAAAAATGTTAAAGTGTATATACGATGAACGAACCTATTTACGTGATTGGATATGCGAGAGTAAGTACACCAAAACAAGCTCAAAATGGTGAAGGTTTAGAAGATCAAGAAAGAGCTATAAAAAACTATTGCAAGAAAATGGGTTGGAACTTATTTCCAGATAATTTTGTATATAAAGAACCTTACACTGGAACAAAGAAAAGTAGACCCATTTATAACCAAATACTTGAAATATTAAAGAGTAATAAAAGAGCCATAAATGTAAAGTATTTTGTTTTTTGGGACTTTGATAGATTAACTCGTGCTGGGACAATTGATTATGATCAAATATGGACTGATGTAAAAGAGTTTGATGTAAAGCTGAGAGATACTACTGAGATAATCCAAGAAGAAAAAAATGCTTTTGAGGAGTTCGGTTTTCCTTTTGAATATACTTGGGCTGTTGCAAGACCTAGTGAAGATACTGAAAGACAAAAAGTTGAAGACGCAAGAAAAGAGCGTATTAAAATATTACAACGACTTATCAAACCGGAAATACGTCTTACACAAGAGGGATATCATATTGGTAGACCAGACTATGGTTATGAAAACAAAAAGGTTTTAGTTGAAAATAAAAAGAAGTGTATGCAAGTAAGACTTGAACACGAGGCTAAATATGTAGAAAGTTTCTATAAACTTCGTGCTGAAAATATATTAACTGATGAGGAGATATGTAATATCCTCAATGCTGAGGGGTATAAAAGTAGTGTTCAAAACCTATGGAGTAAAGATAAGACCAAGATAATAGGTACAAGAGGTGGTGGTACTCTGACACCAAAACATCTTCAACAAATTATTCAGAGATATACATATTGTGGTGTCATTTGTGAGAAATGGACACACTATAAACCAGTCAGAGCAAAATATGCTGGACTGGTCACTATTGATGAGTGGAATAAAGCAAATAGAGGAAAAGTATTTATAGAAGAAAATGACGACAATACTCTTACTTTACTCAGAAATGTCTCCGTTCATTCAAAGAAAAGAAAAAAATATAATCCAGATTTTCCATTCAAGGGAGTTTTGTTGTGTGATATTTGTGGAAAGACAATGAAAGCTAGTGCCTCTACGGGAGAGGCTGGTGGTAGTTTTGGTTCATATCACTGCACACGTGGACACAAAAGAAACTCCATACGACAAAGTATTCTTGAAGAAAAATATATTAGTTATCTAAAGAGTATACGTTTTACTGATGAGTATTTGGAAATACTTGAAAACTCATTGTCTACTCAATTTAGAACGAGAGAGGGTGAACTCTCAGATCATACAGCAAAAGCAAATATA
>CAIJZW010000048.1 GCA_903825265.1 uncultured bacterium
AAAAATTTTATTTTCCATAAATTATTAAAATAATAAATAATTATTTATCTAGGTCTAAATTTTCATCTATACGAATCTGATCTACAAATTCTTTCATGTGAGAGACGAGTATCATTGCTCCTTGATAATCAGTTAAAGCTTTTGCGATTACTGGTAAGTGACGAAAGTTTATATGATTTGTTGGTTCATCTAAAATAAGAAGTCCTGGACGTGTAAGCACGAGCTTTGCAAAAGCAACAAGTCCCTTTTGTCCTTCTGATAAACTACCAATCCTCGTATGAACCATATCTCCTGTAATAAGAAATCCAGCGGCCGTAGCACGAATACTTTCTTCGTGAACTCGTCCACTAACTTTTCTCATTGTATCAGCAAGTGATTCATAGACAGTATCATTAAAATCTAAAGTTGAAAAATCCTGACGATAATACCCAATGCGTACATCAGCAGATATAACAGCTCCTTCTTCTTTACGATCTGAAATTAATTCTAAGAGAGTACTCTTTCCTATTCCATTTGGACCAGAAAGAAGTAGATGCTTATTCTTACGAAGCTTTATATTTAGTTTTACTTTTTTAACTTTCCCATCTTTGAATATTGAAACGGAAGAAAAATTTACAATATCACCTAAAATATCTTCTTGTGATGGAATCGTGAAAGCTCGAATAGTTTTATCTTCTTTTCTTACATCCACCTTTTCTTCCTCTAATTCAACAGCTAAGTCTCTCATACGTTTAGCAACAGCACGAAGATTTCCTCCTTTCATTGCAAAAGCATTTGCTTGATCTTTCTTTGCTTGAATCTCCTTAGAAAGAAGTGCATTCTTACGATTTTCTCTTTCCATTCTAGCTGTTATCTGATCTCTTACGTCTGTATAGTTACCTACATACTGCTCAATCTTTCTTGTATAAACATCTAAATATAAAACTGCATCAGTAAATGAATTCAAAAAATGAGCATCGTGCGAAATAACAATAACTGTTTTCTTGTATTTAACCAAAAAATCAGTTAAATGTGCTATACCTCCTTTGTCTAAATTATTTGTCGGTTCATCCAAAAGTAGAATATCTGGTTCTTGTATTAAGGCAGAAGCAAGTAAAAGACGAGCTTGTTGCCCTCCTGAAAATGATTTCACTGTTCTTTCATGAACTTTCACATGGCCTTTCAGATTAACAATTTCAAGAACATCATCAATACGAGGATCAATATCATAAACTTTTTCTTTAAAACATTTTTGAAAGAACTCTCGAACTGTAAGATCAAGTTCATCTCTAGGAATGACCTGACGAGAAAGTGCTATTGTTGTCTTTTGAGCTAAATGTATCTGTCCATCTTCGGGATCCCTTTCTTTTGTAATCAAAGAGAAAAGCGTACTTTTACCAGCACCATTTTGACCCATTATTGTTACTTTCATACCACGACGTATAGAAAAATCTACCGTATCTAAAATAGGTTTATTGTGGCCATATTCAAATGAAACTTTTTCAAAACGTATTACTACTTCTCCGTGTGCCATATAGATTAATACTTTACATTATTTTCTTATAAATAGAAAGCTTTTAAAAATGAAATTTGATATACTTAAATAATCAAATGGAAACCTTTTTTCATAATATTCTTATATGGTTGGAATCTTCAAAATATATTTTGCTTTTTTTAGGGACTATTATAGAAGGCCCTATTGTTATGTTAGCAAGTGGGTTCTTATATAAAGTAGGTCAATTCAACTTTTTACCTATGTATCTTGCTCTAGTCTTTGGTGACTTTATTGCCGATATAGGATGGTATTGCGTAGGAAGATATGGGACACGTAGTGCTATTTTTAAATATGGTTACTTCTTAGGCATAACACCAGAAACGTTAACAAAAGTAGAAGCTCGATTTATAAAATACCACCATAAAATTTTAATTATATCCAAGCTTACAATGGGACTAGGATTCGCTCTTGTTGTCCTTATTGTCGCAGGCATATTCAAAGTTCCATTTAAAAATTATGTAATATTAAATTTAATTGGAGGATTTATATGGACAGCATTTCTTGTTGCTGTTGGATACTTAATAGGAAATATATATGGTATCATACCAGCATCAGCAAAAATTATATTCTTAGGAATAATGGCTATAGTCATTGTTGTATCTGTAAAATATATTAATAATTATTTAGCTAAAAAAGAAATTTAAATTTATGATATCAATCGTTATCCCAACATTAAATGAAGAAAAAATAATAGAAGAAACTCTTAAATCATTAAAAAAACTTAAAGGAGACTATGAAATAATAGTTTCCGATGGGAAAAGTACAGACAAAACAGTAGAAATAGCAAAAAAATATGCAGATAAAGTTGTAGTTTATGATGGTACTACTCGTCAA
>CAIJZW010000049.1 GCA_903825265.1 uncultured bacterium
GCACGACTTAAAATCGTGTCTCGTAAGGGATGTGGGTTCGACCCCCACCTCGGGCACAAATAAAAATAAAGCAATGGGAATTGCTTATTTTTTTGTGCTGGAGTCGAAAGCTGGAGGCCGACGGGCCGAGGCAGGGTCGTGCAAATTTTCAGTAGAAAATTATGCCTGACCACCCCCCCCACCTCAATTTTCAAAATTTTACAAATTTTGCTATACTATTTATATGTCAAAAGAATACTATACAACAATAGGGCTTGAAGTACACGCTGAGCTTAAAACTAATTCTAAGATGTTCTGTGGATGTATAAATAACCCTGATGAAGAACAACCAAATGTAAATATATGCCCAATTTGTATGGCCCATCCTGGAACACTTCCTGTTATTAATAAAAAGGCAGTTGAAGATGTTATTAAAGTTGGTCTTGCTATAGGAGCGAAAATTGCAGATTTTACAGAGTTTGATCGTAAAAATTATTTCTATCCAGACATACCAAAAGCTTACCAAATATCCCAATATAAATTCCCAATAGTTTCAGGTGGAAAGTTAAACGGAGTAGATATTACACGTATACACCTAGAAGAAGATACAGCTACAAGCAAGCATGACAAAGGGGATTATTCTTTAGTTGATTATAATCGTGCAGGAGTACCTCTTATGGAACTCGTAACCGAACCCGTAATTCATTCTGCAAAACAAGCAGGAGATTTTGGACGAGAACTTCAACTTCTTCTCAGATATTTAGGAGTATCAGAAGCAAATATGGAAAAAGGACAAATGCGCGTAGAGCTAAATATTTCAGTATCGGAAGATCCAAATAAACTTGGAACAAAAGTAGAAGTCAAAAATATAAATTCTTTCCGCGCTGTTGAACGTGCCGCTATCTATGAAGAGAAGAGAATGAAAGACTTATTAGAAAAAGGAGCTCAAGATGAAATAGTACAAGAAACTCGTGGTTGGGATGAGAATAAAGGAACAACTTTTTCTCAAAGATCTAAAGAAAATGCTAACGACTATAGATATTTTCCAGACCCAGATTTACCTAAGTTATTTTTAAATAAAATTTTTGGTATTGAAAAATTAAGAAGCGAACTTCCAGAACTTCCAGAAGTAAAAAGAAATCGCTATAAAAATGATTATGGAATTAAAGATGAAGATATAGAGAGTTATATCGTAGATCAGGAACTTGGTTCATGGTTTGAAAAACTTGCAAGTTTGCTAATAAATAAAGATAAAATAAAAACTGCATCAAACTATATAACTTCAGATTATTTAGGACTAAAGAAAACAAATGAAAATATAAAAATTCCTGATGTTAAAAATTTTGCTGAACTCATAGATATGGTAACAGAAGGAAAAGTTTCTTCTCGTGGTGCAAAAGATATTTTAGCGATGATAGTCATAAAAGATGAATCTCCTTCTAAAATAGCTGAAGAAAAAGGATTAATTCAAAATCACGATGAAGAGTCTCTTAAAGAAATAGTAAAGAAAATTATAAATGAAAATCCTACTGTTGTAGAAACATACAAGGGAGGTAAAGAAAATGCTATAATGTCTTTAGTTGGTCAAGTCATGAAAGAAAGTAAAGGAAGTGCAAATCCTCAAATGGTACAGAAATTATTAAAAGAATTATTAGCATAAATATTCTTTGAAATTTAATAATTCTTCTCTTCGGGTCCGGATAAATTTCTGCTGAAATTTTCCTCATTGCTCGGTCCGTCGACCTTGCGCACGCCCCTCAGATAAGATTATTAAATTTCAAAAAAAAACAAAGTATATGAATGAAAATTCAAATGGAAAAAAAATTCGTGTTGCAATAAATGGTTTTGGAAGAATAGGAAGAGCGTTTTTGAAAATTGCATGGGAAAGGGAAGATATTGAAATAATTGCAGTAAATGATCTTGGTTCTATTGATAGTCTTTCATATTTACTTCGCCATGATACTGTTTATCGAAACTGGGGCCACAAGGTAGAAGTTACTGGCACAGACTTAATTATAGATGGTAAAGTTGTAAAATTCATATCTGAAAAAGACACTACAAAACTTCCTTGGAAGGATTTAAACATAGATGTAGTAGTTGAGTCTACAGGTTTATTTACTTCATTTGATAAAGCAAAGTTTCATATTGATTGCGGTGCGAAGAAAGTTGTTATCTCAGCACCATCTAAAGGTGGAGAAGGAATAACACATGGAGAAACTATTTTACTTGGAGTAAATGAAGATAAATTTGGAACTTGTGACATTACTTCAAATGCTTCATGTACAACAAACGCTGCTAGTCCACTTATAGCAATTCTACATGAATCAATTGGTATTGAAAAAGCTGTTTTAAACACTGTACATGGATATACAGCTACTCAAGCTCTAGTTGATGGTCCAAGTAAAAAAGACCTTCGTGAAGGCCGTGCAGCTGCACAAAACATTATTCCTTCATCTACAGGTGCAGCTATTGCTGTTACAGAAGCCTTCCCAGTACTTAAAGGTTTATTTGATGGTATTTCTATCCGTGTACCAGTTCCAGCAGGTTCAATAGTTGATATTACATTTATCGCTAAAAGAGATACTACAAAAGAAGAAGTAAATGAAATTATGAAGAAAGCATCAGAAGATCCTCGCTGGCATAAACTCTTTATTGTCACAACAGATAACTTAGTATCGAGCGACATCCTAGGTGAAAGCCACCCTTGTATTGCTGATCTTGAAATGACTCGAGTTGTAGGAGGCAACCTAGTAAAAGTCCTCGGCTGGTATGATAACGAAATGGGGTATACTTACACACTTGTAGATCATGTAATAAAAACAGGGAATACTTTAAAAAAATAAAAAGGCACAAAAAATTCCAGATAGGGGCTAAGCCCCTATCTGGAATTTTTTAACTATATTTTATATTTCTCCTTTAAATACAAAAGTTGCAGGGCCGCGTAGAATTACGTGGCCTTGTTCGTTTTCAGATAAGTAAAGTTTACCTCCAGGGAATTCTAGAGTTATTTCTTTTTCAAAACTATTTTCTTTATCAAGAATAGAGAATACTGCACAAGCTCCTGTGCCACAAGCAAGGGTATCTCCACAACCACGCTCCCAGACTATAACTTTATAATATTCATCATTTATTTTTTCAACAAATTCTACATTTATTTTATTTGGAAAAAATGTAGAATTTTCTATTCTTGGACCAATTTCTTTCAAATCTATATTACTTAAATCTTCTACTGATATTACAGCATGAGGATTACCCATAGATACACAATTAATATCAAAACCTTCTAACTTTAAAACACCAGAAGGGAAATCGTCACTTTTAAAAATCGGATTCCCCATATTTACAGAATAAGTATTATCTTCATTTATTTTAATATTTTTTATACCTGCACGAGTTTCTATATTCAATTCTTTTAAATTTGAATTTGAATTTTTTTGATCTAAGAAAAATTTGACAGTACAACGAACTCCATTTCCACACATCTGAGCTAAAGATCCATCTGAGTTATAATAATTCATAAAACAATCTGCCTTACTTGAAGATTCTAATAAGATAACCCCATCAGCTCCTATGCCAAAATTTCTATTACATATTTTTTTAATTATTTCAGAATTAAGAATAATAACTCCATCTAAATTATTTATCATGATAAAATCATTACCTGCTCCTTCATATTTTTGGAATTGAATCATAATCTTATTATTATAACCTATAAATTAATAATTTAAATACTAATTTGCTTATGATACTCACTTGTTGTTATAATAAATATATGAAAATATTCATAGGTAGTGATCATGCTGGATACGAACTGAAAGAAAAATTAAAAACTTATATAATAAAAGAACTTGGTCTTGAACTAGAAGACAAAGGAGCTTTTTCTTTTGAACCAATGGATGATTATCCTGATTTTATAATTCCAGTAGCAGAAGCTGTCTCTAGTAGTCATGAATCTCTTGGTATCATTTTAGGTGGAAGTGGAGAAGGAGAGCAAATTTCAGCAAATAAAATAGAAGGTGTCCGAGCTATAGAATACTATGGGGGTAACTTAGAAATAGTAAAACTAGGAAGGGAACACAACGATGCAAATATACTTTCTTTAGGGGCTCGTTTTATAAATGAAGACGAAGCAAAAAAAGCTGTTTCTTTATTTATCAATACACAATTCACAAACGAAGAAAGACATATTAGAAGAATTAATAAAATTGATGAAGAATAATTATGACCGAAATAATACCAGCAATATTAGCTAAAGATATAAATGATTTGCGACAAAAAATTGCAAATGTTGTAAATATAACAAAGATAGTCCAAATAGATATGTGTGATGGAAAATTTGTACCATCTTCTTCTTGGCCGATGCAAAAAGACGACATACATAGCACAAGCATTATTCTAGAAGAGGAAGAAGGGTTGCCGTACTGGGAAGATTTAGATTTTGAATTTGATTTAATGGTTAAAGATGCGATTAAACAATTTGATTTTTTTGTAAGACTTGGAGCTAAAAGAATAATTTTTCATTTAGAAGCAGAAGAGGAAAAAGAATTCAAAGATTTCATTGATTCAATAGATCCTTATACTAGAGAAAATCTAGAGATAGGAGTTGCTATTAATACTACTACAGATTTAAATAAAATTTTTCCTTTAATAAATTCTATTGATTTCGTACAATGCATGGGAGTAGAACACATAGGATTTCAAGGAGAAGCTTTTGATGAAAGAGTGCTTTCTCAGATTAAGAATCTTAGAGAAAAATACAATGATTTAGTTATCAGTGTAGATGGAAGTGTAAATGAAGAAACAGCGCCATTCTTAGTAGAAGCTGGAGCAAATAGACTTGTAGTAGGAAGTGCTTTAATGAAAAGCTTTGATGTAAGAGAAACAATGAGAGAATTAGAGAGATTGGGTTAATGAAATATTTAAAAAATAAAATGGAAACTATTACCGACAAAAAAATAGAAGGATTAAAAATTAAAGCTAATAATATTCGTAAAAGTATTATTGAGATGTTGTATGAAGCAAAATCAGGACACACCGCAGGTGCTCTTGGTATGGCAGATATATTTACCTATTTATACTTTTACTCACTTAAACACAAGCCTGAGAATCCCATGTGGAGTGACCGTGATCGCTTAGTCTTATCAAATGGTCATATATGTCCAGTTCTTTACGCAACAATGGCACATGCAGGGTATTTTGAAATTAAAGAACTTCAGACTCTTCGTAAATTTGGATCACGTCTTCAAGGGCATCCTCATCGAGAATTCTTACCAATAGTTGAAACTTCTTCTGGTCCATTAGGAGAAGGAATTTCTCAATCTGTTGGAATGGCAATAGCTTCCAGAATGGAAAATGGAATAGATAGAACTATTTATTGTTTGGTTGGGGATGGTGAATTAGATGAAGGTCAAAACTGGGAAGCGATTATGTTAGCTTCAAAAGAAAAATTAGATAATCTAATTGTAATAGTTGATCGTAATTTTATCCAAATAGACGGAAAAACTGAAAGTGTTATGCCTCTTAATGATTTAGCTTCAAAATGGGAGTCTTTCAACTGGAATGTAGAAGTTATAAATGGGCACGATTTTAGAGATATACATAATGCTATTTATAAAATAAAAAGTACAAAAGGAAAGCCTAGTGTTATTATAGCTAATACAACTCCAGGGAAAGGAGTAAAGGAGTTTGAAAATAATTATCTTTGGCATGGTAAAGCTCCAAATAAAGAAGAAACTAATATGGCAATAGAAGAGCTAAAAATAATAGGGGAGCAATTATTCTAATATGTTAAATCAAAATTTAAAACTAAATACAAAAATTTTTAATAATGATGTTGAGAAAAAGTCTACTCGCCTTGGTTTTGGAGAAGGATTACTTATTGCTGGTATAGAGAATGAAAATATTGTTGGACTTTGTGCAGATCTTGTTGAATCTACTAAGATGAATCTTTTCGCTGATAAATTTCCTAATAGATATATAGAAATAGGAATCGGAGAGCAAAATATGGCAGGAGTTTCTTCTGGTATGGCTTCAATGGGGAAAATTCCTTTTATGGCTTCTTATGCAATTTTTAATCCTGGTAGAAATTGGGAGCAAATTCGTACAACTATCTGTTACAATAATCAACCAGTAAAAATAGTAAGTTCTCATTCTGGTCTTTCTATAGGTCCTGATGGAGGAAGTCATCAAGCATTAGAAGACATTGCTATAACTCGTGTACTTCCTAACATGGTAGTTATATCTCCCTGTGATCAAATAGAAGCAAAAAAGGCAACAATCGCTTGTTCTAAAACAAAAACTCCTACATATTTAAGATGTGCAAGAAATGATACTCCAGTAATAACCACAAATGAAACTCCTTTTGAAATAGGAAAAGCTCAAATAGTTTTCCAACCAGAAATAGGAATTGCAAAAGTTGGAATAATTGCTACAGGTCCAGTTCTTTATAATGCAATTATGTCAGCAAAAAAATTAGAAGAAGAGGGAATAAAAGTAAAAGTTATGAATCTCTCAACAATCAAACCACTAGATCGTGAATCTATTATTTCTCTAGCCAAAGAAACTCAAAATATAATCACAATAGAAGACCATCAGATAATTGGTGGCATGGGTAGTGCTGTGGCAGAATGTTTGAGTGAATTTTACCCAACTAAAATAAAATTTATGGGGATTGAAGATCAATTCGGCCAATCAGGAACCCCAGAAGAATTAGCAAAATATTATCATATAGATATAGATAGTATTTATACTATAGTTAA
>CAIJZW010000050.1 GCA_903825265.1 uncultured bacterium
AAACAAATTATTTTATAAAAAAATGTCTGGCACCGGTTCTCGTCCCCTTCGTCCGAGGACTTTTTTTAGAATATAATTTGTTTAATTTTTATTTTAAATATTTTTGTAACTCTTCCATATCATCAAAATGAGTCTGTACTCCATTAACTTCTTGATAATTTTCATGCCCTTTACCAGCAACTAAAACAAAATCTCCAGTATTAGCTAAGATACAAGCTTTCTCTATCGCATCATAACGATCAGTAATAATATAAACTTTACCTTCAAGATATAATCCATCTAAACCTTTCTTCATATCTTCTAGTATATCTTCTGGTTTTTCAGTACGTGGATTATCTGACGTAAGTATAAGTATATCACTCATATCATAACCAATCTTGGCCATTATAGGACGCTTACTTTTATCTCTATCCCCACCGCAACCAACAACAGTTATAATCTTGCCGTTTTTCTTCATATCATTTACAGTCTCTAGAACATTCTTAAGAGCATCTGGCTTATGAGCATAATCTACTATCCCAGTTACTCCATCTTCAGATTTTATATACTGAAATCTTCCGGGAACTGCTTCTAAATTTTTTATAATACTTATAACTTTTTCTTTGTCCTGTTCAAGCGATATCGCAACTGCATATATTCCTAATAAATTATAAGCATTAAACTCTCCTATTAATTTTGATTCAAATCTTTTGTTAAAGTCTGCAGATTTCTTTAGACTTAAAGTATAAGTATGCGCTTTAGTAGTACTTAACATATACTCACCCCGGTCGTCATCTATATTTGCAATAGCAAAACCATTCATAGAAATAATGTCGAAAAATCCTTTTTTGGCATCACAATAATTATCCATTGTTTTATGGTAATCCAAATGATCAAGTGATAAATTTGTAAATACACCACCAACAAAATGAAGACCTGAGATACGCTTTTCTGATACTGAATGAGAGGAAACTTCCATAAAACAATACTCACATCCTTCATCTACCATTCTTGCAAGTAACTCATTGAGTGTTACAGCATCTGGAGTTGTACGATGAGCTTCTTCTGCTTTATCGTTTATTTTATTCACCACAGTACCGATAAGTCCTGCTTTGTATCCTAGATCTCGAAAAAGCTGATGAAGAAGAGTTGCAGTTGTTGTTTTACCACTTGTTCCAGTAACTCCTACAAGTTTCATTTTATGAGAAGGATTGTCATAGAAATTACTTGCAATCATTCCTACAGTACTATGAGTATCTGCAACTTTTACATAAGTGACACCTATTTTAAATTCCTTTGGATCTTTTTCGTAAATAATAGTCTTTGCACCTTTACTGATAACTTCATCAATAAAATTATGCCCATCTGTTATATTTCCTGACATTGCGACAAACAATGAATTCGGTTCAATAATTCTTGAATCTAAGGATATAGAAGAAACTCGCACATCTATATTGCCATGAGTTTCTATTACTGTTATATCATTTAATAATTCATTAAGTATTTTCATAATTATGAATTTAGCCAATTATTATATTCTCTTATAACCTCTCTAGAAACTTCTTCCAATGGAATTTCTTTTGTATTTATAACGAGATTAAAATTATCAGGTGAAGTATGATCTTCTATCCCATACAAATCTTTATATCTTTTTCTTTCACTTATTAACCTATCAGTTATTTTTTCAATAATACTTTCTTTGTCATTAAAAGAACCTGTGGCTTCTTTACTTCTGTTTGGATTATTTTCTTTATCTTTTAAAATTCTTTCTGATGCAGTCTCAGGATCAAGATCAAGAAAAACTTTAAATGAATCTGGAATAAAATGAAAACCAAGCCTAGAATCAAGAACAATGTTTTCCATTTCTCCTATCTCTATATTTCGATCATCTAATTTTTTATCAATAGAAGGATCAGTTTCAGCTATTATATTTAAATCGCCAAGAGATATTCCTCTATCGTCAGCAATAGCTCGCATAAAATCCCCAGTAGAGTAATGAGTGTAATCTAAAATATCTGCAACTTTTTTAGCTGTGGAAGATTTACCACTTCCAAGCTTTCCTGCAATAGTAATGATATGCTTTTTATTCATGAACTTATTCTACCATAAACAATAGTCAAATAAAAACCCTTATGTTATAGTATTTTTATGAGAATACTTGCAATAGAGACCTCCTGTGATGAGACAGCTATTTCATTAGTTGATGTTAGAAAGGAAGGTAAAAATACAAAATTCAAAATACTTGGAAATGAAGTCTCTTCTCAAATTGCTCTCCATACACAATATGGAGGTGTTTTCCCTATGATGGCTAAACGTGAACATGGTAAAAATATTATTCATATTCTAGAAAAAGTTTTAAAAGAAGCAAAAATGCATTCTCTTAATAAGAAGCCCCAGCCAAATATAAAATTAGAAAATAAAACAAAAAAACTATTAGATAGAGAGAACGAGATACAAGACAGATGGAGTGATATTATGCCGTTCATAAAAAAGCCCAAAATAGACGTTATAGCTGTTACCACAGGTCCAGGACTAGAACCTGCTCTTTGGGTTGGTATTAGTTTTGCAAAAGCACTTAGTACTTACTGGAACATACCAATAGTAAAAGTAAACCATATGGAAGGTCATGTGTTTTCAATATTTCCAAAAAAGACAAAAAATTTTACAGTCGAAATAGAAAATAAAATGTTCCCAATGCTCTCCTTATTGGTTTCTGGTGGACACACTGAACTTGTACTTGTGAAAGAAGGACCTGCCTCGCCTACGAGTCAAGGCGGGGTGAAGTATAAAAAAATAGGACAGACTCGTGATGATGCTGCGGGAGAAGCTTTCGATAAAGTAGCCCGCATGCTTGGACTTCCATATCCAGGAGGACCAGAGATTTCAAAATTAGCAAATATTGAAAGGTCTAGCTCCAGCAAATTATTTAAATTTTCAGGTCCTCGGACGAAGGAGGACGAGGAGCCAGACCATGAAAATTCAAATAATTCGCTTCCGCTTGTATCTCTACCTCGACCAATGATCTATTCAAAAGATTATGATTTCTCTTTCTCTGGATTAAAAACAGCAGCCCTTTATCTAATACGTGACCTAAAAATAAAAAATCCAAATATTTTAGATGACATAAACATAAAACAAAAAATTGCTTGCGAATTTGAAAATGCTGTAGTGGAAACTCTAGTCTATAAAACAATCAAAGCTATTAAACAACATAAAATTCAAACTCTTATCGTAGGAGGTGGAGTTTCTGCAAATAAATATTTACAAGAAGAAATGGATAAAAAAGTCAAAAAACTTAAAAAATCAGACTTCCTAAATACTAAAGCTTATTTCCCTTCCAAAACTCTCACAGGCGACAATGCTCTTATGATTGCCATAGCTGGATACTATCAAGCTAAAAACAAAAAGTTTGTAAAAAATATAAATAAAATAAAAGCGGAAGGAAATTTATCTTTATAATAAAATATGCTATATTTTATATATGAATGAACCCAATATTGACCCTAAATTATTAAAACCATACGACCCGAAAGAAACCGAAGATCGTATTTATAAACTATGGGAAGAAAGTGGATTTTTTAATCCTGATGTTTGTATTGAAAAAGGAATTACAGATAAAGACGCAGAAACTTTTTCCATGGTTTTACCTCCCCCAAACGTTACAGGAACTCTACACATAGGACATGCTTCAATGCTTACTATTGAAGATATAATGGTTCGTTTTGCTCGTATGCAAGGTAAGCGTACTCTCTGGCTTCCAGGAACAGACCATGCAGCTATTGCCACACAATCAAAAGTAGAAAAGATTTTAGAAAAAGAAGAAGGAAAAAGAAAAACTGATTTAGGAAGAGAAGAATTCTTAAAAAGAGTAAATAAATTTGCACAAGAAAGTCATGACACAATAATCAACCAATCTAAAAAAATGGGTGCCTCTCTAGATTGGTCACGTGAAGCTTTTACTCTAGATGATAAAAGAAATTTTGCAGTACGTACAGCATTTAAAAAAATGTATGACGATGGATTAATATATCGTGGGCACAGAATTGTAAATTGGGACCCAAAAGGTCAGACAGTTATTTCTGATGATGAAATAGTTTACGAAGAAAGAAAGGCAAAATTTTATACATTTAAATATGGAAAAGACTTCCCTATTTCTATATCAACAACCCGTCTTGAAACAAAAGTCGGAGATGTTGCTGTTGCTGTAAATCCCACAGACGAAAGATATAAAGAATTCGTTGGTAAAACTTACATAATAGAAGACTTTTGTGGCGTTAAACTTGAGATTAAAGTTGTGGCAGATAATGCGGTAGAAAAAGAATTTGGAACTGGTGCCTTAGGAGTAACTCCTGCCCACTCTCAAATAGATGCTGAGATAGCAATAAGACACAATCTTCCTACAAAACAAGTAATTAATGAGTTTGCTAAAATGACAGTAGAAGATGAAAGAATTTTAAATAAAAAAACAACAGAAGTCAGAACTATAATTGCCGAGTGGTTAAAAAATGAAGGACTTCTTGAAAAAGAAGAAGAAGTTGACCAAAATGTTTCTACGGCTGAAAGAACGGGTGGAATAATAGAACCATTACCAAAACTACAATGGTTTATAAATGTAAACAAACCAATCAAAGACAGAAATGACAAAACATTGAAAGAATTAATGCTTGATGCTGTTCGAAGTAAAGGAATAAATATAATTCCTGACCGATTTGAAAAAATATACTTTAATTGGATTGAAAACCTTCGCGACTGGTGCATATCTCGTCAAATATGGTACGGACATAGAATACCTGTTTGGTACAAAGGTGAAGAAATTTATTGCGGAATAGAAGCCCCAAAAGAAGAAGGCTGGATTCAAGACGAAGATACTCTCGATACTTGGTTCTCTTCTGGTCTATGGACGTTCTCAACTCTCGGATGGCCAGACTTAAATGCTCCTGATTTTAAAACTTACCACCCAACAAGTATGCTTGAAACAGCACATGATATTATATTTTTCTGGGTGGCTCGTATGATACTTATGAGTACTTACATATTAGGAGTTGTTCCATTTAAAACAGTATATCTACAGGGAGTCGTAAGAGATGCTCAGGGACGAAAGATGAGTAAATCTCTTGGTAATGCCATGGATCCACTAGAAGTATCCGGAAAATATGGAACAGATGCTGTACGAATGTCACTAATTATTGGAACTGGCCCGGGTAATGATACTAAAATGTCTGAAGATAAAATACGTGCGTATAAAAATTATGCAAATAAACTTTGGAATATAACTCGCTTTATATTAAGTAGTACTGAAAAAATAAAATTTGATGAAAATTTTTCTAATTATTCAGAGAAAGATATAGAGCTAAAAAAAGAAAGATATGAACTAATAGTAGAAATTACAAAAGAAATGGAGGAACATAAATTTTATCTAGTGGGAGATAAAATATACCAATACACATGGTCACGTTTTGCAGATATAATACTAGAAGAAAGTAAAGAAATATTTAATAATGGAACAAAAGAAGAGATAATATCTAGAAAACAATTTCTATTAGAAACATTAAATATACTACTAAAAGTCCTTCACCCTTTCATGCCATTCGTTACAGAAGAAATATGGAGTCTAGTACCAGAAGATAATAAAAAATTATTAATGGTAGAAAAATGGCCTCAATAAGAATTAAAAAGCATGAATGAACTAACAAAAGATCCAAATACAATTATATACGCGATACTAGGAGGAGTAGCTCCTGCTATTTTATGGTTATGGTTTTGGTTCTTCCAAGAAGATAGAGACGAACCTGAACCAATAGGACTTATAATTGTGACTTTCATTTTAGGGGGAATTCTTGTTCTAGTTGCTATGTGGTTAGAGAAATATTCTATGAATTTTATTAAAGATAATACCACTCAAACAATCGTTTGGGCAGGCATAGAAGAAATATTAAAACTAATTGGAGTTTCATTTATAATATTTGGGAATAATATAATACGACAACCAATAGACTACCCTATGTATTTTATTGCAACTGCTTTAGGATTCGCTGCTTTTGAAAATGTTTTATATCTTATAAAACCATTAAGTACAAGCGATAGTATCGTCGGAATGCTTACTGGTAATTTAAGATTTCTAGGTTCTACCCTACTTCATGCGATAGCAAGTTCGATGATAGGAAGCGCCCTCGGACTATCTTTTTATTTAAAGCAAAATAGAGTAATTTACTTTTTTATAGGAATAATTTTTGCCATAGTGTTGCATAGTGTCTTTAATTTTTTTATAATGAAAGGAAGCGGTGAAAATTTCCTTTCTGTGTTTGGATTCTTATGGGTCGTCGCCATTATTAACATACTTATATTTGAGAAATTAAAACGTATGGGTGCAAGTCAAAACGCTGCCTCATAAAAATTACATATGAAAAAAAGATCATTTTTAGAACGTCTTACAGGTAGTATTAACTTAGAAGACCAAGAAGAATCACTAGATTCAAAAGAAGAAATTACTTCTAAAAAAATTAACTTAAGAAGTAAAAATATAGGAATTTTAGATGAAGATGAAACTAAAGATTCCAAAGAAGACGAAGAACAAGAAGCAGAACTTACTATAGACTTATACCAAACAGCTAATGAAATAATAGTTCAAGCAATGATAGCAGGAGTTCATCCAGATAATCTATCTATAAATATAACTCGTGATACTATTTCTGTTTGTGGAAAAAGAGAAGAAAATCATTCAATAAACAAAGAAAATTATTTTGTTCAAGAACTTTACTGGGGAACATTTTCAAGAACTATTACCCTCCCAGAAGAAGTTAATCCAGAAGAAGCTGAAGCAATAGAAAAACATGGACTTCTAATAATTAAACTACCAAAGATAGATAAGAACAAAGAAACAAAATTAAAAGTTAAATCAATATAAATACTTACTAAAAACCCAAGCATTGCTTGGTTTTTTAGTAATACAAGATATGTATACATTATTCGATTTACTTGACATTTTACTTAAATAGTGTATAATATATAAGTATAGTTAGTTCTTTAAAAATATTCTTGATTTTTATACCTTGATTGAGGTAGGCATTTTGGGCGATAGTGTTGAATTATTTCCTAAAATGCCTCCCTCGCATAAGCGTTGAATTGGGGTTAAAAATTAAAAAAATTGAAAAATGAAGAAAACTCAGCACTCCTTGAAGGTCAAGGACTGTTGGAACAACTAAGAACAAATCTTGCTGGCAAAAATGGTTATGTTTGGTTAGAAGCCTTAAAAAAATTTAACCGCCAAGAAATACCAACATGGAATGCGCCAGCTGATTGGAAGATTTGGGGAACTCTATCAAATGGGTATTTCAAATCTGTTGATCACGTAAAGCGTACGTTAGAAGCAAATGGAATGGAGATTTGGGGTCGTGCCGAAACTATGGCAAGAAGACTTCGTTTCGGAAATTTCAAGCCTTACGGTGTTGATATTGTAATGGTAGATATTATTGATTTGGGATTTGATGAAAATCAAGAAGTATCTTTCAAGGAAATTAACAAGGCTGCTAAAAAGAAAGGCCTAGAGGAATGTACACCATATGATGCGTTTGAAATAAGGCTAAAATTTAATGACCAGCCAATTCAAAAACGTAATGATGAATTCTATGTAGTGGTTATGAGCACAATAAAAGGAGGAGTATTCCATATAATGAATACTGGAGGACATCTAGTAATTGGAAGTCTCTATCCTAATTCTGACACTATGTACAATAAGCATTCAAAGTTTTTCTTTCGTTTAATCTCTAAAAAGTAGAGCTATGAAAACAAAAAACATCCTATTGTTCACTGTAACAATAATTTATTTTTTTGTTTCGTATGATGTAATTGATTTACCATACAAAATAATAGATGATAAGGGGTATATGCTGAGTAATTTTTGGAATCCAGATTATGGAACCATGGATCACGACTGGGAAAAAGAATCAAAAAATAGTTTTCATTCTAAACTATTTGGGAATATTCAAATTATATACGGAAACGTATATGCTTCATGGGCTGACGGTACTATTGAAAAAGAAGCAAGACCAGTTGAGAAGATGTGGATTCTGTCTTTAATTAACTGGTATAAAGCTATTCTAATTAGCCTTTTGTATAGTTCTTTGTTTCTAACTAAATTAAAAAGAGAAAATGAACAATATTACTTTTTTTATTTTGTTCCTGGTGTAATTTGGTCATTTTTCACACTTTTTAACTTGTCTCCAAGTTATGGACTTTCGGAAATCATAATTATTATACTTTTGGCAATTAATTTTATGCCTAAGTCTAATTATTATAATTATAAAATAGGTAGCGATTTTCCTTAAACTCGCAAGCCACTTGAATTAACTTCAAGTGGCTTTTTATTTCCAAAATCTTCCACAAATTCCTCAATTCCTTGTGCTCTCAATTAAAATAAAACTAAAACCACTCCAAATTTCAAAATATAAAAAAGTCAAAATTTTGCGAACCTCTTCCCAGAGAATATTGTTTCGTAAAATAAGTAAAAATGTAATGTTTATTTTTTATGTGTGCCTAGACCCAGATTTGAACTGGGGACCTATCCCTCTTCAGGGGAGCGCTCTACCAACTGAGCTATCTAGGCATTATATTTGAAAACTTTTTTACTTTAACATATTAAATCTTATTTACAAAATTTAATTATTTAAAGATTTTAACATATCTTGGATATCTTTATTACTTCCTAAATTTTTAGTAAAATCTCCAAGATTACTACCAATATTAGAACCTACCCCTCCTGTATAAAGACCAATTAAATTAGTTATATAAGGCTGAATAAAGTAAAAAGCTCCAACAGTAGAAAGAATAATTATTGTCCAATAAACTATTCTATAAATTTGATTCCACTTCTGATAAAGAACAAGCTTATGAAGCATCTCATTATTGTCTTTATTTAAGACTAAATTATCAGCTAAAAGCTTTTTTGTTTCTTCATCCATTATTTATACTTTATCATATTTAAATAGAAAATAAAAGTATTTATTGTGCCTCTGGTACGAATCGAACGTGCATCTATCCCTTAGGACGGGACTGTTCTATCCATTGAACTACAGAGGCAATAATACTAGAATGCATTATAAAAACACCATTTCTGGTGCTTTTATAATATATTATTTTTTGGAATAAAACTACTCTTCTATACCTAAAATATCTATGATTCTTGGCTTATCAAAACCAACTATTACTTGGTCTTTAATAACAATAACTGGTACCCCCATTTGTCCACTCTTATCTACCATTTCTTTTCTCTTCTCAAGATCAGAAGAAACATTAAAATCTTCAAATTCTACACCCTTCTCTTGAAAGAAATCTTTAGCCATATGGCAAAAATGACATGTAGGCGTACTATAAATTATAACTTTACTCATATGTTTTTTAAAAAAATTAATTAATAATTATTCACTATTTTTAGTATATCATAGTCATTAAATATGCAAATATTGACATGAAATATATACAAGTCAATAAAAAGATAATTAAGTCAATGTGCGGAATACGAGACCGTGAGTACACTTATCGAATCTTACATATTCTGTACACCTTTCGCATATTTTTTAAATAATAATTTAAAAAATACAAGCTCAAGGTCTTCGATTCTCGTACGTAAGCAAAGAAGTTTGCTTACTATCCCGCACATACTTAAAAACACTCTTATTGTAGTTTTTTTAAGTATGTGCGGGATACGAGAATCGAACTCGTGACTCAACCTTGGGAAGGTCGCGTCCTACCACTAAACTAATCCCGCAAAATTATAATTTAAATGTTCTCTTTATCCACCCCCATAAACCATGATTAACTATCATATCTTTTTGTATGTTTTCTTCTTTTTCTTGATCAACAATACTAACCATCTTTTCTCCTTCTTTTACTACTTGATATTTATCTCTAATTGTTTCTTCTATTCCCTCCTCTGTTTTTAATTTTTCAATATTTTCAGTCAAGCTCTTCTCTCTACCACGAAGAGTTTCTATATCAGACAAAATTATATCTTTCTTTTTTGTTGTTTCCCTTTCTTTTTCAATTAAACCAACAATATTATATGCAAATAAAACCAAAACACAAAAAAGAACAAAAAGTACTAGTGGTGAGTGCCAAATATTATTTCTATTTTTTCTATTGAATTCTGACATCTTTAATGCTATTATTATATCATGATTTTCGGCCAAAAGAACAAAAAGAAAGTAGAGAAAATTTTTGCAATAATTTCAATACTAGTAATAGTTAGTATGATATTGCTATATATGCCTGTTTTGTTTAAATAAACACCTTTATTTAAATACAAACTACTTATCATTACTACTACGCATCATCTTTAAGAACACCTCGTGAGAGATGTTTATTTTTGCTTCTGATTGCATTCTCTTTTTACCTTTCTTTTGTTTTTCAAGAAGCTTCTTTTTACGACTTACGTCTCCTCCTCCTACAACTTTACTTCCATGCATAAGAACATCTTTACGATAAGCAGAAACTGATTCAGAAGAAATAATTCTTCCTAAAGCTTTTGCTTGAATTTTAAAAGCAAATTGTTGTCTTGGTATAATTTTTTGTAATTTTTCTACTTGAGCTTTTGCCTCATCTTCTACTCTTCTTCTTGAAACAACTCTACAGAAAGCAGGCATAGCTTCATTGGCTACAATAATATCCATACGAACAACATCTGCAGGTCTATAATCACCTATTTCATAAGAAATTGAAGCGTATCCAGAAGTAAGACTTTTCATATCATCAAAAAAGTTCCTCATAAGTTCTCGAAGTGGCATTTCTAAATCTATAGAAGATCTATTATCTCCAAAGTTTTCTGTTGTTTTAATAAGAGCTTCATGCTCATACAAAAATGGCATTAAAAAACTAGTATAAACTGATGGGGTAATTATTTTTACATTAACCCAAGGCTCAAGAACTTTTATAACATTCCCATCGTCAGGGAAAAGATGTGGTGAATAGATAGTTTCTTCTTTTCCATTTCGAACCATAACTTTATAAGTAATAGATGGCATTGTAACAATAAGTTCAAGATTAAATTCTCTATTCAATCTCTCTACTATAATCTCAAGATGGAGCATTCCAAGAAACCCGCAACGATAACCTCTTCCAAGGGTTCCAGAAGATTCTTCCTCATAAGAGAAAGATGAATCTGATAAACGTAAACGACTCAATGCTTGTTTAAGATTTGGAAAGTCATCCTGACTCTCAGGATAAACAGAAGCCCAAACAACTGGCTTAGGGTTCATATATCCAGGAAGTGCCTCTAATGGCTTTTTTGTATAAGTTATAGTATCTCCAACAGAAGCAATACCAGGCTTCTTAATCCCTGTAACAATATAACCAATCTCTCCTGTTCCTATTTTCTCTCTTATTTCTTCCTCTGGTGAAAAAGTTCCAACTTCTAAAGAAATAAACTTTTCTGAAGAAACAGCAAACAAAAGAGACTCTCCTTTTTTGAATTCTCCATCTATAACACGAACATAGACAATAACACCTCTATGATTATCATATTTGAAGTCAAAGACTAAAGCTCTTCCGCTTCCACTTATTATTTCATGTTCATGTGGAGCTGGTATGCGTTTAATAATTTCAGAAAGTAAATCTTTTACACCCTCACCTGTTCTACCTGAAACCAACATAATAGTATCTGGGTCAATATCTAATAACAAAGCTACTTCCATTTTAACCTCATCAATTCTAGCTAAAGGTGAGTCTATTTTTGATATTACAGGAATAATAACAAGCCCTAAATCGCGAGCCATTTGTAGAGTTGTAAGAGTTTGAGCCTGAACACCTTGGGTTGCATCTACTAGCAATATAGAGCCTTCTACAGCCTTTAGAGCACGAGATACCTCATAAGAGAAGTCTATGTGACCAGGTGTATCTATTAGATTTAAAACATAACTTTTTTGCTCTTCATTTTGATTAAGACTCTCATGGTGCCAAAGCATTCTTACTGGTTGCATCTTTATTGTAATACCACGCTCCCTTTCTAGTTCCATAGAATCTAAAACTTGATCTTTCATTTTACGTTTTTCAATTGTACCTGTAACCTCAAGCATTCTATCAGCTAAAGTACTCTTCCCGTGATCAATATGGGCAATAATTGAAAAGTTTCTTATAAATTTTATATCCATAAGTCTATACTAGCAAAAAAAGCTTTAAATTAAAAGTAAAAATGAAGAATCTATAATTCTCCTTGTTCTGGAACAACAATATGGTCAGATGAGAATTTATGACTAATAGTTTTTATAATATCAAGTAATTCTTTATTTTTTAATAAAAACAAAATCAATATACCAAAAACGATACCTATCAAACCTGATAATAACCCTTGTAAAAAAATTCCTAAAAATGTATCTAAGTTAAAAATATTACTAAATAAATTAAGAGATAAATAAGCTGATGAACCCATGGCTATTGCACCAGTGAGACTCTCTAAAAAAGTTTTACATAACATTGATTGCCCTTTCTTTAAAAAATCTCTTTTAAAGAAAATCCAAATTAAGAAAAAATTTAAAAGTGAGCCAAAGGCATAAGCAAGAGGAAGTGCTAACATGATAGTTCCTGGAACATCTTTTACACGAAGAATTGATTCTAAAATATTAAGAACAACTGGGTTATGTTTAAATATATATAAAGCAATGTAAGCAAAAACAATTACCATAAAAGAAGACAAAACATTTATAATAAGTGGTTTCTTTGTTTTAGAAGCAGCATAATACCCTCTCGTGAAAAGAAGAACTAAACTTTGTGATACAAGAGAAATTATAAATATAGCAATCGCTGCTGCAGTTAATCTTGTATCTGACCAAGAAAAAGTATTAGAGCCCAAAACAACACGTATTATTTGAGCACGTAAAACTGCAATAAGAGAAATAATTGGCAAAGACCAGAATATTATTTGCTTAGCAGCTCCTATAATATGCTTTATAAAATTATCCATATCTTTTAAAGAAAATGATCTAACTAAAACAGGAAAAGCTGCTACTGAATAAGAAATACCAATTATTCCCACAGGAACAGATTGTAAATTGAAAGAAAAAGTAAATAAAGAGATAGAACCTTGTTTTAAAGTAGAAGCCATTGCTATTAAAACAATGAAAGCTAAACTATTGCAAGAAAGTGCTAAAGTTCTAGGGAGTGAGAGTTTCATGACTTCAATAATTTCTTTCCAATTTATTTTGAAGACTATTTTGGGGAATAATTTATGTTTAGTAACAATAGGAATCTGTATAAGCAAGTGCAGAACTGCCCCCAAAACAACACCAAAAGCTAAACCGTGAACCCCAAAGATTGGATAAAAATAAACTATACCAAACAAAATCCCTAAATTATAAAAAATAGGAGAAAGAGAAAAAATAAAAAAATTTCTAAATAATTGAGTCACAGAACCAATAAGGTTAGATAACCCAATAAATATGGGAGATAGTAACATTATTCGACTAGTCAAAATAAGGGATGCTAATTGCTCAGCGGAAAAACCTGGGGCAATATAAGAAGCTATATATGGCATTAACATAGCAATCACAAGACTAATTGAAAACATAAATAACATATAAACACTAAATATATTATTTAAAAAAATACGAGCTTGCTTACCTTCATCATTTACATTTATCCTATTCATCAAAAAAGGTAAAATAACTGTAATAGAAGCAAGTGAAGCAATAGAAATATAAAGAAAATCTGGAATACGAAAAGCTGCATAATATGTATCCAATACAGGACCAGCACCTATTACACTAGCTAAAGTTCTATCACGAATAAGCCCAAGTAACTGAGAAAGAAAAGCGAAGCCACCTAATAACAAGGCGGCTTCGTTTATCCCATTTAATTCCCTATTAAAGAATGTAAAAATCTTTTTAGGCATTAAATATAATTATTCTATTGTTTTTGTAATGACTGTGCTGTTGTCTTAGTTTTTGTTGCTGCTTTAGTATCTAACGATGTTGGAATTGTAGGTGTAATATCGGAAGAAGAAACAACAGAGAGTGAATCAATAGCTTTTTTAATGTCTTGATTATTTGGTAAAACTTTACTCAATATATTAAATTGAGTCAAAGCATCTGCATTACGTCCTGCTTTTTGATATGACAAACCTAAGAAATAACGAGCATTTAGATAACTATTGTCTAACATAACCGCTTGCTCAAAGGCTCCAATTGCATTAGCATATTGAGAACCATTATAACGTAATAATCCTAAACGGAAGAATATAGTAGCATCATTTGGACTTAACTGTGCAGCACGTTCTACTTGATTTATAGCACCAGAAGCATTACCTTCATTTGTCTCAATCTGTGCAAGAAGGAACAATGCGTCTGTATAGTTTAACTTAAGACCAAGAGCCTGTTGTATGTACTTTCTAGCTTCGTCATTATTCTTTTTAGAAAATTCTAGTTGAGCTTTAGCAAGTACTATAGATGGATTATTTGGTGCCAATGTTTCTGCTTTTGAATAAGAAGCAATTGCACTCTCATAACTACCATCAACAGACAAAGGAACAAGTGCAGCATAAACATTACCTAGATTAAAATAATTTAAGTATTGTTTAGGATTTTGATTTACAGCCAAAGAAGCAGAATTTTGTGAAAAATTAATCAATTGCTGAAGTTGTGATTTAAGTATATCTTTTGATATTCCCTCTTGGTTAATCAAAGATCCTATTTCTGCAATATAAACTTGTGAAAGTGTACGATAGTAAATATCACTCTTATCTAATGAAATAGCATTTGTAAGCATCTTTTCAGAACGAATCAATGACTCCATTGTATTTTCATTAGAACTTAATCCTTTAGAGAAATATATAACTGAAGTAAATTTCTCAACATATAAGTAAGATACAGAAAGTGTAATCACCATAAGAACCATCAATGCAAGTATAGCGAAGAAACTATTTCTAGGGTCATTCAAGAATGACAAAGTTTTAACTGGTACTACTTTCTTATAAACCAATATTCCAATCAAAATACCACTAGAAGTGAAAGCTAACATTAATATCAAAATATTTGGTGTATACACAATGAATGTAATCCAAGAATATAAAGAAACCATGAAAGTTGTCATTATGAAGTAATTTGAAAGTGGATCTTTAAGCGCAATACGAATAGATTGAATTCCTCTTATTATGAAAATAACAAAGAATGCTATCCAAGCAAGTAATCCTAAGATTCCAGTAGTTACTAAATATGTAAACAAAGAACTAAAACCATTATTAAAATCAGAATTCCAGAAAACAGTTGAGGCAATTTCCTTTGGCTGCCAAAGAGCCCAATCTATAACAAAAGTATTTGGACCTGTTCCAAAAGCTGGATTATGTTTAATAGCTTTCCATGCAATTTGAGATGTTGTAACTATAGAAGGACGAACTTCTGGGTTTGAAAGATTAATATATTTAGAAACTAATCCACCAAGAGAATTACTACCAATCAAGAAAGAAAGACAGAAAAACATAATGATTAAAGAAACAAAAGGAAATCTTTTCTTTTCTGCCCCATAAATAATCTTTACACCTGCATGTTGGATTGAAACACTATAAACAAAAATTATAGTTGAAAATAAACCTACTAATAACCAAACTAGAGGCATATTTATAACTACAAGGAAAAATAAACCTGAAACAAGAAGGAAATATTGAACAAAAAGATTAAATCCTTTTGTTTTTAAAAATTCTATAGTAAATACAGAAAGTAGAACAATAAGACCAAAGAGTACAGCAAAATTATTCCAACTTCCTACAAGATTACCAGAAGAAACTCCCTGTAGAAGTCCTGGAAGAAAACGACCAAAACCAACAAACATATTAAGCAATTCAAAAACAGAAAGAATCAAAGCTCCAAGGAAAAGAGCTTTAAAGAAATACCACAAACGTTTTTCTGTTTGAAAATACATTGATGATAAGAAAAAGATGACGAACAATATTAACATCGAGCCAAAAGTTCCCATCTCAAAACCATTACCAAAAAGAGATATATATAAAGATGAGGAAAACAAAGATGCTATTAAAAAAACAACTGGAATAATAGCAGCTGAAAGAATAAGTCTATCCTTAGGTACAGTAAATTTACCTTCACCAAGTCTTGCTATTAACCAAAAAAATACTGCGAGTGTTGTACCAATAGAAAGTAAAAATCCTTTACTTGCTTCTAATGTTACAGGAACATAAGGTATGAAGAAAAACAAAGACAAAAACAGTGTTGATAATAATGTAATAAACGATAGTTTGTTAAAAAATTCTATTCTTTTTGATTCCATATTTTTTTATAATGATTACTAATAAATATATTATACTTAATAAAAATAAATAATGCTAGACCACAATATTCACAATTCTACCTTTCACATAAATAATTCTCTTAATTTCTTTATTTTCTAACCAAGGAACTACATTTTCATCTTTTAAGGCTAAATTTTTCACAATTTCTTCCTCCTCATCATTCCCTACTATTATCTCCGAGCGAACTTTTCCATTTACTTGGATTGCAATTTTAATTGTTTCATCTATAATCTTTTTCTTGTCATATTTAGGCCAAGAACTTCTGTGAATTGTTTTTTTCTCACCAAGACCAACCCAAATTTCTTCTGTAATATGTGGAGCAAATGGAGCTAAAATTTGTAAAAACATTTTAAAATCTTTTTCTCCAATAAATTCTTCCTTCTCTGCTTCATTTATAAATATCATCATTGATGACACCGCTGTATTAAAAGCAAAATTTTCAATATCATTAGTAACCTTCTTAATTACCTTATGAAGATTCTTTTCTAAATCTTTAGAACTTTTTTTATTAATAACTTTTTCTTGAAGTCTATATGCTCGATCAATAAATCTTCTTGATCCTATAATACTCTCTGTAGACCAAGGTAAACTTTGATCAAATGGACCCATAAACATTTCGTAAACACGTAGAGTATCTGCTCCGTAATTATTTACAATATCATCTGGGTTTATAACATTACCCCATCTTTTACTCATTTTACGACCATCAGTAGCAAGAATCATTCCTTGATTTTTAAGCCTTTTAAATGGTTCTTTTGTTAAAACATATCCCATATCATAGAGAAAATTATTCCAAAAACGTGAATAGAGCAAGTGTCCTGTTGCATGTTCTTGTCCACCTACATAAACATCTACATTTTTCCAATAATCGATAGCTTTTTTTGAAGCAAAATTTTTAGGATTTTGTGGATCCATATATCTTAAAAAGTACCAAGAACTTCCTGCCCACCCAGGCATTGTATTTGTTTCGTAACCTTCTTTAACCCAAGATTTCACACCTGCAAGTGGAGACTCACCTGTTCCTATTGATTCGTAAGATTTTACATTTGGTAACTCAAGGGGTAGATCTTTTCCTTTAAGTTCTGAAATTGTTCCGTCTGTATTGTGTTTTAGTGGTATTGGTTCACCCCAATATCTCTGACGAGCAAAGACAGCATCACGCATTTTATATTTAGTTGTTTTAATTGCAAAATTTTTAGAAGCAAGCCATTCTATTATTTTAGGTCTTGCTTCTTTTGAAGTTAAACCATCAAATTCTCCAGAATTAAACAAAATTCCTTCGTCACTGAAACATTCTTCCAATCTTTTTACTTTTTCAAACAAAATGTCATCTTCTGGTCTAATAGATACAGCTAATGGAATATTATATTTTTTTGCCATATCAAAATCTCTTTTATCATGAGCGTCAGCAAAAACAGCACCTGTTCCATAAGAACCAAGCACAAAATCAGAAACCCATACTGACATCTCTTTTCCATTTGCAGGATTTATAACACTAACACCTTTTAGTTCTACTCCTGTTTTATTACTCTCATCAGTTCTCTCTGTATCTAATTTATTTTTTACTTCTTCTAAATACTTTTCAACTAAAGATATATTAGAAATAATATTTTTATTTTTCTGAATAAAAACATGCTCCGGAGCAAGAACCAAAAAAGTACCAGAAAATATTGTATCTATACGTGTAGTAAACACTTCAATATTAGTATCCATATTATTTACAGGAAACTTAACTATAGATCCCTCACTTTTCCCTATCCAATTCTTTTGAATTTCTTTTATGTGATCACTCCATTCTAAATCATCAAGGCCAACTAAAAGTTTCTCTGCATAAGCAGTAATACGCATAAACCATTGACGCATTAACTTTTTCTCAACGGGATATCCTCCTCTTTCAGATACTGAATTACCATTTGAATCCTGTACAATTTCATCATTTGCAAGAACTGTCCCCATCTCTTTACACCAATTCACTTCACTATATCCTTCATAAGCAAGACGATATTTCATAAGGATTTCATTTTTCTCTTTTTTAGAAAAATTACACCATTGCTTAGACGTAAAATTATCTGTATTAATATTACAGACAGCATTTACTTTCAAATTTCCACTTTTTTCAAAAATATTTTCAAGTTCTAATATTGGTCTTGCCTTATCTTTAGTTTTGTCATACCAAGAATTATAAATCTGTAAAAATATCCATTGAGTCCATTTATAATATTTGGGATCAGTAGTGTTTATTTTTCGTGACCAATCATAAGAAAGCCCAATCATCGAAAGCTGTCTTTCAAAAGTTTTAACATTTTCATCTACCGCTTTCTTAGGATGTATTTTGTGTTCTAGTGCGTACTGTTCAGCTGGTAAACCAAAAGCATCATACCCCATAGGATGAAGAATATTATAACCTTCCATTCTTTTCATGCGAGCGTAAACATCACTTCCTATATAACCACGAGGATGTCCTACATGAAGTCCCACTCCAGATGGATATGGAAACATATCTAGAACATACATTTTTTTATCTTTAGTAGAATTTGATGTTTTGTAAGTTTCATTCTTATCCCAAATACCTTGCCATTTTTTTTCTATTTTTTTATGATCGTAATTTTTCATTATTATTTATAAGCGAAGCAAATTATTTTATAAAAAACCAGTCTGACTCCTCGTCCTCTCTCATCCGAGGACTTTTTTTATAATATAATTTGCGTAGCTTTTATTTATTAAACTTCTTAACTGCTAACCAAATAAGAATTCCAAGAGCTAACGCAAGAATTACAACTTTTGCTAAATTATCAGCTTGTGACCAATAACGTACAGAAGCAATAACTAGAGCTAATACCCCTCCCCAAGCAAATGCGATAGAAAGAATTGAAATACTTATAAATCCTGCTGCAATTAAAGATAAAATACCAAGAACAACAAGAGTGATAAATACTTTCTTTTCATAAACCTTACGAGCAGAATCATAATTTAACTGTTTTGTATAATTTTCATTACAATAACCTTGTACTTCTGTCTTACCTTTCTCTGATGGTGTAGCATTCTCACTCCATTGACCACCGACTCCGATACATTTATCTTTAGTAACAATAACTTCTACAACTTGAGTTGGCTTAATAAAGCTATCCATAACAGGCTCTTTATAAACAAGAGAAACTGCATAATTAAAAAACATATTCATTACTATAACAATAGCAACTATAATAGATATTTTTACAAAACTTGATTGCTTAGGTATATTTATATTTGTTTCCATAATAATCGCATTATACCAGAAATATGACACATAATAAAACTCACAAAAAAAACAAACGGATATTCAAATCCCCCGTCTTTTGTTTACTTCTTATTTGTTATTTTTATAACCCCCTGCCTTAGTATTTCAATATTTCCATCATTTACCCTAATCAAAGTAGACGGTTCTCCAATTTTTCTACCACCATCTATATATAAGTCCACCTTATTTCCAAAATATTCTTTTGCTTGTTTAATAGTTTCTGCTGGCTTCATACTTTCTTTGTTACAACTTGGAGCCACAATAGGACCAACTTTATTTATTAATTCATAAAGATTCTTGTTTCTTTTACTTATAAGTCTAAAAGCTATTTCTTTTGTCCCTCTATGTATATATTTAAATTTAGAAATTTTACATAATAACAATACACTAACTTTTGGTTTAAAAATTTTTGAAAAATCTTCTTTAATATCAAAAAGTTTTAATTGGTCAACAGAAGAAATTAAAACTATTAATGGCTTAGTTTTATCTCTCTCTTTTATCTTATATATCTTTTCTATGTCTTTTTTGTCGAAAACACTAATACAAAGACCATACAAAGTATCCGTAGGAAGCACAACAATTCCCCCTTTTTTAAAAACCTTTTCTGCTTTGAGCCAATCTTGTTTCATTAAATTTTTATGTCTGCAATAAAATAGTCTTATAAGAGGGGCTGGCGCAGGATGTCGAGCCGAGCACTGAGCAAATTTTCACCAGAAAATTATGCGAACCCTCTGATAAAAACTATTTTATAAAAGACTCTAAATTTTAAATTCAATAACATCCCCATTTTTTACAACATACTCTTTCCCTTCTGTTCTTACTTTTCCTTTTGAACGAGCTTCGCCATAACTTCCTGACTCAAGCAAATCATTCCAAAATACAACTTCGGCACGGATAAATTTATCTTTGAAATCCGTGTGTATGGCCATCCCTGCGACAGGTGCAGTGCTACCTTTCTTAATAGTCCAAGCACGAGTTTCATCTTCTCCTGTAGTAAAGTATGTATCAAGACCTAAAAGTTTATATCCTTCCACAATTAAACTATTTATTCCATCATCATCTCCGCCAAGCTCACGACGAAACATTTCTTTTTCTTCTCCTTCAAAATCTTTAAGTTCGTGTTCTATTTTTGCGTCTATTACTACATATCTTGAACCCATACTTTCTATGTAATCTGTAAGTTCTTTAAAAATCTCAGGATTAGAAATATCTAAATTATCAAATCCAGCTCTTTTATTAAGACCATATATAAAAGGTTTCATTGTCAAAAGTCCAAGCTGTTTAACTTTTTCAATTTCTTTTTCATTAAAGTCTATTGTATTAGCAAGCTTCCCAGCTTCTAATGTTGGTATAAGTTTTGCAAGTGCTTCATCTTCGAGAATAAATTCTTTATCTCCTCTTCTTATTTCTTTTGCAATATTATTCTTTCTTTTTATCACAGTTTCTAAGTCAGCCAATATAAGTTCTAAATTTATAATTTCAATATCACGGAGTGGGT
Organism: uncultured bacterium; assembly: GCA_903825265.1. Taxonomy (GTDB): domain Bacteria; phylum Patescibacteriota; class Minisyncoccia; order Phycocordibacterales; family UBA9973; genus UBA8515. Next base: position 21,037 of record CAIJZW010000050.1, read on the forward strand.
CAATATCCCCCATAACATGAAGAATCTCATCATCCTTACCTGATTTTAATGGAAAAATACGAACCATTTCAAAAATAGCATCAACCTCACGAATATTCGCTAAAAATTTATTACCAAGACCTTCACCAGTTGAAGCACCTTTCACAAGTCCTGCAATATCTACAAATTCTATAGCTGCAGGCACAGTTTTAATTGATTTTGAAAAATCTGAAAGCTTCCAAAGTCTTTCATCTGGAACAGCAACAACACCCACAGATGGGTCTATAGTACAAAAAGGATAGTTCTCACAAGGAACACTCTTTTTAGTAAGAGCGTTAAATAATGTTGATTTTCCGACATTTGGCAAACCTACGATTCCGATTGATAGTGACATGGGTTGAATATAACAGAAATTTACATATTTTGAAAGATTACTATTGATTATTTTTAAACCAAATTAAAGTATCATAACCATTAATTTACCACTGGATCAACAATAGGTTCTGCTGGAACTATAGGTACTTCTTCAATCGGATCTGTAACTATTGGAGTTTCAACTGGAACTACTTGCTCTACCACTGGAGAAGAAATAGTAGATGAATCTTTATTTAATAAAGCTTTTAACGACTGAAGTTCTGTACGATTCAAACAAACAGCTTCTTCTCCTGGAGATGTTAAACAAACTTCACCAGTAAATATACGAGTTATATGATTCTCTGCATTAGCAAACCAAGAATTTAAAGAATCTCTCCATGTATTCTCTATTGTTAAGTTATTTATTTCTTTAATATTCAAATCCATCTCTTTAATAGAAGCCATAAGTATTCCATTAATTGATACTTGATCAATAGCATTACCTACCATGAATGCAGGGTCAACTTCATCAGCGATAAATCCTATTCTTTGTTTAGCTAAAGGAGAATCTGTCCCATATCCATTTACTTCTTTTATATAACGGAAAGTATGCAAAGGTGCGTTAATAACCATAGATAAAGCATTGCCATAATCTGTATAATCATTTATATCTTGTTTTGTATCTCTAGTAGAAGTTTGAGCACCTATGACTACTCCTGAAGTATCATTTGCATTTGATGGAGAAGATGTATTGATTCTCATATTTCCTGCTGCATCTTGCCAAACGTAACCAGATATTCCTCCTTTACTTAAGAAGTTGATTGATCCTGCTCCCGTATTAGTTGCATTTGTATTTCTACCTAAGGTTATAATTGGCCCTGCTAGCCCATCACCTAAGTCAGAAGATCCAATTTCAAATTTAGTGGAAGGTGATGTTATGCCAATACCGACATTGCCATCATTTAAAGTTAAACCAGGAATAAGACCACCTCCAGCTATTGGTTGATATAATAATTGAACACCACCACCAAAATTACCAGTAGAAGCAGTCTTTATTCCACGAATACCACCAACTCTAACAGTACCAGCCCCCACACCATTCCATTGCTGAGCAAAAGTCATTTGGGCTCCTGAATTACCAGTATTTGTTCCTCCATCATAAGATAATCTTAAATTAACAAAGCCGTCAGCAAGTGATTGAGTCGTAGAAGTAAAATTTTCTAATAACGCCCCTGGCGACGTCGTCCCAATTCCCACATTTCCATTCCCTTTAACAGAAAGTAAATTACCACCAGTTAGTGTGTAAGAAAGAGATGATGCTGTTGTAGAAAAAGCAACAGAAACAGTTAAAGAAGTATCACTTGGTATAGTTGCAATAGTTCTGACTGTTTCTCCTTGGACTGTGATAGTATCTCCTACTTTAAATGTATTAGTAAATTGTGTTCCTAATCCTGTAAGTGTAATAGTTCCATTTGTAGTTACAGTTCCTAC
>CAIJZW010000051.1 GCA_903825265.1 uncultured bacterium
CGACCCATTTCATCTTTTCTATAATAAAAATAAAGAATATCAAAAACTCCATAAGGATATTATTGGTTACTTAGCTTTTCTGCGAAAAATATCTAATGAGTATAAAGGAATAAAAATACCTAATAAAATTATTAGTGCTTATTATAAGTTTCCAGAAGTAAAGCAAAATTGGTTTGGTTTTTCATACATAGGTAATGAAGGTCGTGGATTAGGTCCTAAATTTGCTAAAGCATTGAACTCTAATTTTGGTGAATTGTTTAATGATTTTGGATCAGGTAAAAAATCTTATCACTTAGAGAAGTTGACTTTGATTGCTGATAGAGTTGGAAAGGATTCAATTAGCGATTTCACTACAAATCTTATACATGGATTTTTGGCTCAAAAAACTGAAGATTTTACAAAAAAGTATATTGATAAAAGTAAGACTGGAAATTTTACAATAAAAAGAGCTGAGTTTGATTATACCAACCAAGTATGGAAACCTAAGGTATTCACTTTGCCAAAGTATAATGGAGATTATGTTTTACTTACTCCTAAAAACTTGCTTACTAAAAACGATACCTGGATAAATAAAACTGATTTCATAAAAGATTTTGAGGAAATTCCCTTAGCCATGGACAATGGTTCTTTAAGAGAACAGCTTTCAAGATATTTTAATCAAAAATTAAAAGAACATGAAAAGACAAAAATAAATAAAAAGACAAAAAAACCAGAAGGTTATCAAACACAAGAAACAAAAGGAAAAGCTGTTATTGAAACAGTCCGAGAGTTCCCTCAATCAATGGATATCTATATTAAACTGAAGGAAGATAGGGGCGACCAAGCAAAAATTTTAAGTGAAGGATATGTTTCTGAGACTGAGATATTTTTTGAAAATCAGTATTCAAATTTTGCACAAAACGTAGATACAACTAAACAAAAACCTTCTTCATATAAAGAAGCACAAGAACGCGCTTTGTATTTTAAAGAATGCGTAGAGTTACATGATAATTATAAAAATTTATACGATGGAGATAAACCAGCAAATGAAGACTGGATACAGAGAATGTTCTGGCTTGTTTGGTGTGGATCAGAAAGTGATCTAAATAGAGAACCTTCTAATGGTCTTGGAGTACCAGATTTTGTTGCTTCACAAGGAAGAAAGGATAAAACTATTATAGAATTTAAACTAGCAAGTAGTAGTAGTTTGGAAAAGAATATTCTTAATCAACTTGAAAAATACAAAGAGGTTAATAAAACTAACAATGGGATCTGGGTGATTGTATTTTTTACATACGAAGAACATGAAAAAGTTTTAAGTATCTTAAAAAGAAACAAATTAGAAGATAGTAAAAACTATATATTAGTAGATGCTCGAAAAGACAATAAAATTACAGCTTCTAAAATTAAGTAATTAGCTATAGCAAAAATAGCCCTCAGGGGGCTATTTTTGTATGCTTCTCGTGCTAGCTCTTGAAGGTGACCCTACCGGGAATCGAACCCGGATTACCGCCTTGAGAAGGCGATGTCCTAACCGTTAGACGATAGGGCCATATGTAAACTATTATATTTTATTTTTTTCGATTCGAATCATCCCTGGAATTTACCTTCTTACAGAAGCAGTACACCTGTTCTGTTTTATATTTCACTTTCGTTCATATAAAACTATCACAGGTCTTTCGCTTGAAACCTTTATCCAAGCTTAACCTTTCGAAGGCGATGTCCACTATGTTCTAATTTGATTAGACGATAGGGCCATATGTAAACTATTTTCGTTCATATAGAAACTCTATATAAAATAGCAGAAATTTGTTTTTTTTACAACACATGCTATTGACAAACTATGAAAGTAGTGATAATATAACAAACAAGTATATTGATTTTTTTAAATTAAAAAAATTCAAAATGAAAAGAATCGGGATTATAACTCTACTATCTGTAGGGTTGCTGTGTTTTCTGTTTTGGGTTTCGACGATTTTTTCTTTGTTTTCTTCTTTGTTTGGTTATATTTTTCTAAACAAAGAGAGCACTGATGATTTCCTAGAATTTGCCATTAGTTTTATAATGGCACATAAGTTTGTAGCTGTTGTATCGTTTTTACTAGCATTGTCTGTAGTAAAAATGGATACTTATTTGTCTTTTTTAATAAAAAAGACAAATGAATAATTTAAAAGCCGTTATCTCGAAAGGATAATGGCTTTTTATTTATATATTTAAGGCCTAGAGGATGTTTTAATAAATATGTTATAATCATTTTATGAATTTAGAAATGGGAACTTTATATATAGTAGCTACTCCGATAGGGAATCTAGAAGACATAACCCTTAGGGCTCTTCGTATTTTAAAAGAAGTAGATACTATTTTATGTGAAGATACGCGTACAACAAAAGTTTTACTTAATAGATATGATATTCATACAAAAACTTTAAGTTATAATGCTCATGCAACAGATAGTAAAGAATCAAATATAATCCAAATGCTAAAAGAAGGGAAGAATTTGGCATTAGTTTCTGATGCAGGAACTCCATGTATTTCTGATCCAGGAGTAATGCTTGTCTATAATGCAAAGAAAGAATTAGGTACTGATTTAAAAGTTGTTCCTATTCCTGGACCAAGCGCTCTTGTTTCAGCTTTATCTGCGAGTGGAGTGTCTTCTGCAGAGTTTGTATTTTTGGGATTTTTACCTCATAAAAAGGGTAGAGAAACTTTATTTAAAGAAATTGCAAATAGTAAGAGGGTTATGATATTTTATGAATCTACTCATCGTATTATGAAGACGCTTGCTTCTTTAATTGAGCATTCTCCTTCATCTAAGATTGTTATAGGAAGAGAATTAACAAAGCAATTTGAACAATTTGTAGAAGGAAGTCCTGAAGAAGTTTTAAATTATTTTACTTTAAATAACGATAAACAAAGAGGGGAATTTGTGGTTATTGTAGAACCTAAGTAAATAAATAGTAGTTTACTCCATAAAGAATTGAGAGTATAATAAATGATATGAGAAAAGAAAGAACATTACTCGTTATTGGTATATTAGTTGCAATTTTACCTTACTTGGGCTTTTACGAAAGTACTAGAAAAGTATTATTTATTCTTATTGGAACTAGTCTTATTTACTTAGCTTATTTATTTTATTTAGAAAGCAAAGCTCGTCTAAGTAAAAATGAAAACAGAATAAAATCATTCATTGATAACATAGGGACAGGAGAAGAAAATGTTTAAAAAAATCTCTATTAAATTATTAGTTTTTATTATACTTGCACTATTTGTGTGTGGGTTTCTTGTTTATTTATTATTACCTAAAATTAATAATCAAATAGAGTATAAAAGTGATGAAAATATAGCATCTTCAAATGTTTTGAACGATAACGAAACTACTCCTTCTCTGCCTTCTATAGAAAACAATACTCCTGTGCTTGGTGAAAGTATGCCAGTTACTCATATCGCTACCCCTAAGGAATTAAAGGCAGTTTATATTTCTAGTTGGGTTGCTGGTTCACCTAAATTTCGAGATAGTGTTATAAAAATAATAGACGAAACAGAACTTAATGCGATTGTTATAGACGTGAAGGATTCTACTGGAAGAATTAGTTTTGATATGCCTAATCCAGATTTGAAAAAGGAGGGAAGTATAGAAAAGCGTATTTCAAATATTCGTTCACTAACAGACATGTTACATAAGAAAAATATTTATATAATAGGACGTGTTTCTGTCTTTCAAGATCCTTATATGACAAAGAAGAATCCTAATTGGGCTATTACTCGTAAAAGTGATGGATTAGTTTGGAAAGATAGGAAAGGTTTGTCTTTCTTGGATCCTGATAAGAAAGAAGTTCATGATTATATAGTTTCTATTGCTAAGGGTGCTTATGAAGAAGGTTTTGATGAAATAAATTTTGATTATATTCGTTATCCATCAGATGGAGATATGAAAAACATAAATTATCATTTAGCTGAAGGGGAAACAAGATCAGACAATATTGAAAAATTTTTTAAATATATATCATCAGAAATTAAGAAAGAAAATAATATACCTATATCTGGAGATCTTTTTGGTTTAACAACTGAAGCAACAGATGATATGGGTATCGGTCAAGTATGGGAGAAAGCTCTACCTTATTTTGATTATCTTTGTCCTATGGTTTACCCATCCCATTATCCAGCAGGGCAAGCAGGCTATAAGAATCCAAGTGAGCATCCTTATGAAATTATAAATATTGCTTTATCTAGTGCCATAAAGAAAACAGAGAAGATGTCTATGGATAAAAGTAAAATTCGTCCATGGTTACAAGATTTTGACTTAGGTGCTACTTATACAAAAGAACTTATTCAAGCAGAGATGAAAGCAGTTTATGATAATGGTTTAACTTCTTGGATGTTATGGGATCCAGCTAATAAATACACACCATCTGCCTTGAAACTTGAAACTGCACAATAATTTTGTCATAATGAAATTAATGAAAATAAATTACAAGAGAATTAGTTATATTACGATATCTATATTACTTTTAGGTGGTGTTTTTGGTATTGGCCTTTATATGGGCTATTCTCATCGTTCCGAGATAGACAAAGTTTCTTCTGTTGCTAATAAGAATCCTTCATTTGAAACAACTGCAGATTTTAATGCATTCTGGAAAGCTTGGAATATTTTAAAAGAAAAATCTATTTATTCTGATAAAATTACAGATCAAGAGCGTGTCTGGAGTGCCATAGGAGGGCTTGCTTCTGCTGCTGGAGACCCATACACTACTTTCTTTGATCCAAAGGAGAATAAGCTTTTTAAAGACGAAATTAAGGGTTCTTTCAGTGGTATTGGTGCAGAAATTGGAATGAAGGATAAAATTTTGACAGTTATTGCTCCATTGAAAGATACTCCTTCTTGGAATGCAGGTATAAAAAAGGGTGATAAAATTCTAAAAATAGATAAGACTATCATGAATAATACTTCTGTTGATAGTGCTATAAATATGATTCGCGGAGAGAAGGGTACTCCTGTAACTCTAACAATTCTTCGTTTGGGGGAAAGTGAAACTCGTGAGATAACAATAATAAGAGATACAATAAATATTCCTACGATAGAAACAGAAAGTTTACCAGATGATATTTTCTTAATAAAATTTTATAGTTTTTCAGAAAATTCTGATAAGTTGTTTGCAGATGCATTAAATGAATTTTCTAAATCAGGTAGTCATAAGCTTATTGTTGATTTGAGAGGTAACCCTGGAGGGTACTTAGAGGCCGCTGTTAATATAGCTTCTTGGTTTATAGATGAAGGGAAAGTTATTGTTAGTGAAGATTTTGGAAGTAGTCGTAAGGCTCAAGTTTATCGTAGTCATGGACCTAGACTTTTTAATGATAATTTACAATTTGTTGTTCTTGTTGATGGAGGTTCTGCTTCTGATTCTGAAATATTAGCTGGAGCTCTTAAAGAACATAAAATTGCGACTCTAGTTGGAGAGAAGACTTTTGGTAAAGGTTCAGTTCAAGAATTGGTAGACATTACTCCTGAAACATCACTCAAGGTTACTGTTGCTAAATGGCTTACTCCAAATGGTGTTTCTATATCACAATCAGGCCTTGATCCTGATATAAAGATTCCTTTAACTTTAAAAGATTATGAATCTAAAAAAGATCCACAAATGGACAAAGCTGTCGAAATTTTAAAAGCTAAAAAATAAATTATATATGAAAGTTATTTTAACTACAGATGTATTAAGGGTTGGTAATAGATATGATATAAAAGAATTTAAAGATGGATATGCTAATGTACTCATAGCGAAAGGTGTAGCTCTTCTTGCTACTCCACAAGCAATATCTAGTTTAGAAACAAAGAAGGCAAAAATAGAGAAAGAGAAAGAAGAAGAAATGGCTTTATTTGAATCATTAATATCTTCTATTGATAATAAGAAATTAGAGATAAAAGTGAAAGCGAATGAAAAAGGACATTTGTTTAAATCAGTAGGCCCTAAGGATATAGTATTGGCTATAAAAGAAATAATAGGAGTAGAAGTGGAAGAGAGTTCTATCGTGATGAATCCAATTAAAGAATTAGGGTTACATAGTGTTGAAATCAAAAAAGGGAATAAGAAAGGGAAGTGTGAAGTTGTAGTAATTAAAGCCTAATCTCTAGATAGGGGCTTAGCCCCTATCTGAAAAAAGATGGAATATAAAGCAGAAAACAGAAACTGTCAGAATTGCAAAAAAGACTTCACAATTGAGCCAGATGATTTTCTTTTCTATGAGAAAATAAAAGTTCCTCCACCTACGTTTTGTGTAGAGTGTAGTCATCAAAGAAGATTAGCTCACAGAAATACCCATTCTCTTTATAAAAGAAAGGATAGTTTTTCTGGTAAAGATATTATTTCTATATATTCGCCTGATAAAAATTTAGTTGTTATAGATCAAAAAACTTGGTGGAGTGATTCTTGGGATTCTATGAGCTATGGAGTTGATTATGATTTTAATGTAACCTTTTTTGAACAATGGAAAAATTTTAGAGATAAATTTCCGTTGCAGAATCTTTCAAATTCTAAGGCTATAAATAGTGATTATTGTAATGTTGCAGAGGAGAGTAAGGATAGTTACCTATGTACAGCTAGTTGGATGATCGAGAATACTCATTATTCTAATGCTATTTCATCTGTAAAAGATTCGATAGATTTACAGGTTGTTCATAATACAGATTTTTCATATGATGACTTAATTTGTTCAGATTCAAGTCGTTTATTTTATAGTCAAAATTCTAATGCGTGTGTTAATTCTTATTTTTTATATGATTGTCGTGGATGTACGGATTGTTTTATGTGCTCTAATTTAAGAAATAAAAGTTATTGTTTTAATAATCAACAATTAACCAAAGAAGAATATAAAAATGCAATTTCTAATATAGATTTTGGTAGCTATAAAATGATTCAGGAATTAAAAAATAATTTTAGTAAATTAAAATTAAACTCCACTCATCGGTTTGCATTTGTAACTAATTCATTTGATGTTACAGGAAATAATATAGAGCATGCAAAAAATTGTCATAATTGTTTCGATATTACAAAAGGGGTTGAAGATTGTAAAAATTCTTTTTGGTTAGCTAGTGTAGTGAAAGAAGTTTATAACTCAGGTCCTGGTTGTGGTGATATGGAAACTGGATATGAAATATTTGATGCTGGTGCTGGTGGTAGTAATATTTATTTTGGAAGTGTTATTTACTATTCTTCAAATGTTGAATATTCATTTAATTGTTATAATTGTTCATATTGTTTTGCTTGTCTTGGGTTGAGAAAGAAAAATTACTGCATTTTTAATAAACAATACTCTAAAGAAGAATATTTTATTTTGAGAGATAAAATTATCAATCATATGAATGAAAAACCCTATATTAATAAAAATAATATTGTTTACAGGTATGGTGAATTTTTTCCTTCAGAAATGTCTCCATTTTGTTATAATGAGACCGTTTCTAATGATAATTTCCCATTAACTAAAGAGGAAGTATTATCAAAAGGTTATTCTTGGAAAGATAGAGATAATAGAAATTATACTCCAACAATAATAGCAAATAGTTTACTTGATAATATTAAAGATGTTAGTGAAAATATTTTAAATGATATTATAGAATGTGAACATAGAGGGGAATGTAATGATCGTTGTTCTACTGCCTTTAAGATCACAAAAGATGAATTAATTTTTTATAAAAG
>CAIJZW010000052.1 GCA_903825265.1 uncultured bacterium
AATCCTGGTGAAATATAAAAAGCTGTGGTGTTTATTACAGGGTACATAGTATCTCCTTATTTTTTAGAATTTTGTTCAACTTCTTTACAAATAAATTCTTTATTCCAAACAGAAATAATTTTGTTTTCTTTTTTAAGTTGTACTGCAAAAAGACCGTCACTAAAAGCAGTACCAATAAAAATACCGAGTATTAAAAAGAATGCCATATTTATTCCTTAATTAAACTAAATATTACTAAAGTATATCTTGAATAAGCTAAGTTAGTGACAAAACCCTACAAAGTCTATTACTCTTTCAGTTTCTTTTCTTATTGCATTAAAATCAGCCATTTCTTCAGAGTTATCTAAAAGAGTACCTTTTGTCTTTATTGTATAATATTCATAATGATAATCAACTCTTCTTATTCCATTTATAGGATAAGTAATCCAGGAACATTGTCCATCATGATGTTCACAAACATAAGAATTCTCATAACCTAGAAGACAAGTCTCATAATCATAGTAGAGCGGGCTTGCTGTTGTTTCCTTTGTTACATCTATAGAAACATCATAAGGCTGACCGTTATCAGAAGAAGGAATAAATGTTTTTTCAAAAACAGCTTCTGGTACAATAAAATAAAAAGTATTTTTATTAACAACTACTTCTACTCTAGATTTTTTTTGATTAAACTTTATCTTGGTTGAGTAGCTTCCTGAAGCAATTTCAACATTTTTGTTATTTTTAGCAATAAGGGTAATGTTTTTGTTTACATTAAAAACACCCGACAGTTCCCCACAAGAAACAATAAATAAAATACAAGCAATTACCAAAAAAATGATTCTCATAAAAAATCTCCTTTTATGCAAGTCTCCACAATTCAGAAACATGTTTAATATTAAGAAAGTCGTTAACAGGAATAGCTATATCTTTTCCCGTAGAGTATTCTTCAAGAACAACCTCACCTTTGATATTTTTATCGTCAACAAGCTGATCTTCTATATGAACTTGAATATTTCTAATAATTTTATCTGTAATCTTATATGCTGAAAAGTTATTATCAATTGCATGAACTGCTCCATAATACTTGGCATAAGCTAATCTTGGGTCTTTTTTTAAATCCTTCCATTTCTCTTTTCCTACTACTTTTTCACCAACTTCATTAGGTATGTTTAGTCCAAAATATAAGGATGCTCCCAAAGAGTACTCCTCTCCCCAATCTTCATATTCTTTTAAATCAAATTTTTCATCAGGATCTTCCTGTTTTTCATTATATTCTTTAAGAGCCTCTAATAAGTCATCCCCATTAAGCATCTGTTCGACAGCAATATACTCATGGCTTTTATCAGACACATTACTATCGGCATATTCTGAACCCTCATCGGTAATCCAGTATTCGCCACGTATAAAGTCCTGCCAACTGGAGGCTAATTTCTCCATTACTTTGGCTATTATCACATTTCTATCAAAGCTTTTTTTCTTATACTTCTTATGCTTTTTCTTGTTATTATCTCCTTGAGATATTAACTCTAAGTTTTCAGGTCTATTATCAGAATTATCTAGATTAATATGATTTACGGTCATATTTGGTTTTAAGTCACCCTTAAATTTCCTATAAATGACCCTATGTGCAAACAAAAAGTCATCCTTATACCTAAAACGTACATAGCCATCTTTCTTTTTATAACCTATTTCTCGCCAATCGTCTGTAACACCTTGTCCATTTAAGGTAAGTTTCGTATATACTGTTCCATCTTTATTTATTTTATATA
>CAIJZW010000053.1 GCA_903825265.1 uncultured bacterium
AAGTAGATTTTTCTGTGTATGAAAAAATAATAGAAACTCAGTTTTGTAATAACAATCCTGTAATGTATGAAGATGAAATAAGAGTTCTTTATGATAAATATGTTGAATATTTTAAAAATAAAAATATTCCTAATAATATATCTTATGAATTTGGAAGAGGTGTAATGGATTATACTTCTAATGGCAGTGAAGTAGATAAAAATACAAAAGAAAAAACTTTAGATAGATCATATAAAATTTTTTATGATATTGCAGAAAAAAATCCCGAAGAGATGTCCCATTTAACAAATGGAACTCATCATATTTTTGAATTTGTTAAGCCTGATATATTTTTTGATACATATATAAGGATTAAAGAATCAAAAGTCTTGAGTGAGTATTTTGAAGGAGGACAATTTAGTCAATTAGAATACAATATGTCTTATTGTGGAACTGAAGAATATACAAAAGCTCTTTTAAGTAAAATTAATTTTAAGGATTCAATTTCTTGTTTAAAGTCAAGTCAGTTAATTAATTTAGCTGTTGATCTGGCTGATTATGGAAGAGATGTTATATATAGTCATGAAATAAGTGAAAAGATAATTAAAGCATTAAAATCTAAAATGAATAATCCAGACTCTATCTATTTATTAGGGTCAAAAACCAAATATATGATTTCAAGATTTGAAAAATATTATTCACCTTTTGTTCCTCAAAATAATATTTTTAAAATATCACCCAATAAATTTGCTTTCATTAAAGAAGGAGAGTTATATATTGTAGGTGATATTGATAGTCATTTATATAATAAAATAAAAGAATATAATGAAATAAGTAGTAATCTAGATACTTCATCAAAAGAACTTATAGAAAAAGAAATTTTTTCTTATATGTCTCCAATCTCAGAAAGTGATTTAAGTTTAAAAGTAAAAGATATAAATAAATTACAATTAACAGAATATATAAATTTGATTGGAACAGATTATAGATTTTTTTTAGAAAAAGAATTTAAATTTAACTTCTCAGAAGTGTCTATTCCAGAACAGTTTTATTTTTTAGAATTTATACAAAAACAAACAAATTCATCAATACTACCAATTAAAGAATTTATTAAAAAATATAATAAAGATGGTTTTAAAACTTTTCTTTCTATCGAACATGGTGGAAAAGAAATGGGGGATAAGATTTTAACTCTTGGAGAAAATTTGCCAGAGGATATAGCTAGAAAAGTTTTTGCAAAATATAGTGAGATTATAGATAGTGCAGATAAGGCTGAAGAGGAAGTTAAAATGCTTTATAAAAAAGAAAATATTCCAGGGGAAGTATTTATCTCTATTAAAGAAACTCTCTTAAAAAGAGGTGTTTCATTGCTTTCTAATTTATCTGATCAAGTAAAAGAAAATAAAAATATAAATGAAGAAGAAATATTAAAGACACTTGAAGATATAAAAACTTCCACTATTATCATGGGTCAATCTTATATAGAACTTCATAAACAAGGAATTAAAGTTTCAATTGAAGATATTAAAAATACTACTCTTGAGAAAATAAAAGCAGAAAATCTTTCGATAGAAGAAAAACAAGAACTTTTAAAAGTTTATGAAAATGGTCGCCCAAAAGAAACTTACGAGAATAATGAACATATAAAATTATTAAGAAATGAATTTGAAGAAACATTAAATAACAAAGATACTTTTGTATTTAATATTCGTTTTAATGGGGAAATAGTTGCTTTTGCTACCTTTAATAAAGAAAATGAAGATACTCTACATATAGGTGGACTTACTTTCATAGATGATGTTAGGAATCCAGCTATTGGGGCTGCAGTTATGAATTCAATAATGAAAGAGTTTAGTAGTTTTAATATTAAAGCCTTAGTGCATAGTGAAAATAAAGTTCTTGCAATGTATCAAAAACGTTTTGGATTCAAAATAGTAAAAGAGTTACCAAGAGAAGAAAATGCTGGAGAACTTTATTATGAAATAGAAAAGAAGAAAACTTCTAATGAGATAAATATTAACGAAAGTCATTCTCGAGCTGCTTAATTAAAGCTGTTCAGCAGTTTCCCATATATAATCGAATATCGCTTGGTTTGTTTTATAAATATCGGGATCTTCTATGATGATGCCGATATTTCTTTTGGGGTCTAGAGTAATAAAGCTTACTTTATTATCATAAATCATAACAATAGTTGCGAAATGAATTTTTTGTTTAACTATTCTTTGCTCTGTTAAATTTTTGTCATCTGTTTTTGCTACTTCTCTTACAGTAGATGAATCTGTGGAGATTATTCTTTTCTTTACATTATTTTTTAATCTTCTGTTAACATATTCTTTATTAATATCTGGATATACTTCTAAGACAGTATCCGTATCAACGAAAGAGCATATATCTGTCTCTGAAGTTAGGGAATCAAGAGCAACTTTTAAAATACCATCTTTGCCTTCATAGAATTGAATGTTAGGTTTACCAACAAATAAATTATATTTAGAAATCATTTGACCGATAGATTCGTCTAACGATTTTTTTATATTTTCTATTTCTATTTTCTTTTTATCTAATAGTTTTTCTAATTCTCTTGGGTGGATAGGGGAAAAAAGAGTTATCTTGCCTCCAGTATCTTTCTTCTCAACAATGCTTTTTGCTATTAGATCATCAAGTATTTTATAAGTAAGAGGTCTACCGAGATTTGTTCGAAGAGCCACAATGCGAGCAGGCATGAGTCCTCCTTCTAAAAGTACATTATATATATTAGATTCATCTTCTGTGAGTCCTAAACTAATTAAAAGTTCTTTATTCATAATATAAAGTATATACTTGTTATATGTTCTGTCAACTATTTTTGACAGTATTAACCTTATTTTATAATAAAACCTTATAAAATGTCATATTTTAGCCTTATATAGCAGTATATTAATATCACATAGTATTGACACATTGTAAACATTATGCTATACTATCCACAAGAGTTAAGGAAGAGAAGTCGAGAGGCTTACCTTCCAAAACGAGGAGAGAGTTCATTCAAGGAAATATACGAAGATTGATGTTCACATCTGAACCGTTCAAATATAATTAATAAATGAATGGGATGGTACCTAGACCTGTAAGCTAGGAAATAAGAGATAGTGCTCTAGAACAATCTTTAAAACATATCTGTTTGCACCGTGAATAGTTTACATAGCTTCAGCCGCAAACCGAAACTATATAAACAATATATTCACAAACGAGTATTCATCATCGAAAGGTGGTGGGGACATCGACAGACCATAAGGACTTAACCCATTCTTGTGATCTGAAATGTCTTTACGAAGGAATTCATTACTGAAGAGAGAGTTAGTAATGAGAGCCTAGAGAGGAGAGAGGCCAGATCTAGGGTATTAGACAAATTCTTTGAAAATAAAATATTGTGCGAGTTGAGAATTTATTAAAATGAGATGTTAAAATTTTAGTAAAAGCATAAAGAATGCAAAACTTTTGTATTTTTTGTGCTTTTACTAAGGAACACATCATTGTTAGTACTCTCCATATGTTAATTCTTGATATAGGCTTGGTGGCCAGGAGACGGGATATGTAAAAGAAAAAAAATTAGGTCGTTGTACCTACCATAAGAGATTTTCTCTTACTGGATGAAGAAAACAACTAAGCTATAAGATCTAGCAAATTAATTTTTTAACTATGATGTTAAAGTTAGTTTCACCAATGCAATTATCAGCGTTTATTTCGATAATCGAAAGAGCTCATAACGGGGAGGAGAGTCTTTTTCCGAAGTACCCAATGGAAGGAAGATGTATAGATTTTATTTATGAATCTTTTGAGAAAGCTCAAAAAGAAAAAGTAAATATTATTTTTATATGCCCTTTTAATAGAGAGCTGAAGAAAGAGTATTCTTATGAATATATCGTGGTTCCTGAAGAGGAGTCACGATGGTTTAGTTTTGGATGGTCAGGCTATCTGTCGTACGACCATAGTTACCTAAATTTAAATTTAGAAGTAAGATCAAAAAAAATATCTTATAAAGATATTTTAATTAAGATTGGAAAGATTGTTAAAAAGAGCAATCATAGTCCTTTCTTAAATTTTCAGATTTTTAAGAAAGATGAAAATTGGAATATCAAGTATTCTTATTTTGGAGAAACTCTTGAAAAAAAAATTATAGGTCGTATTGATATCTATGATAAGGATAAAATGATTTTAGAGTATGATCGTATGTTTTCAGATAAAGAAACTTGTTATCTACTCGAAAATAGCCAAGATACTACTAGTAGTGTACGTTTTTTTTCGGGAATTCCTTTGTTTATTAGGGAGAAAATAAATAGTTCAATTCCGTTATTCAAAGAAAAACCTCGTTTTTCTTTGAAAGAATCAATTTATACAAAAGATATTTTACCTGATCCTGAAAAGGGTAAGGCTTGGATATCTTTATACAATAGAGATTCTGAGTTAAATATCAATTATTATGACATTCTCAATAAAGAAGAGGATCGTCGTGTAAATAAAATAAAAAAAATATTTTCCGGGTTTGATGAAAATCAAGAAGAAAGAATATTTTTTTTTGATATTAATGTTAGTATTTCAAAAAATTCCTATAGTCCTCCTTTGCATAACGGGGCATTCGTTCAGGTTTCTGAACGAGATTTGGAAGAAAAAATACTAAATAAAAATTTCTCTAGCCTAGAAGAAGGTTTAAGAGAATTTTCAAAAGTTTCTTATAGTGCTGCTCAAGCGCTTAATTTTAGAGAGAATGGCATTACGCCTTCTTTTGAAGAATTATGTGATACAGCATTTAGAAATTCAGAATACCAATATTTTGAAAAAAATGGAGGTTTTGTAAGTGCTTCTTATGATTGTCTTTCATATAAGACAATGGGAGGTATAAGCTTCTCGATAAAAATATTAGAAAATAAGAAAGTTGTGATTTCAATCATAACTTCAAAATATCGCACGATATACAATAATGCGATAGGTTTTGGGTGGAAAATCCAAGATAAATAAAAAATACCCCCTGAGCTGTGAGGGGCACGAGACAAGTACAATAGCTTAGTGAAAGCTTGTTTCAAATAACGGGTTAAAGGGTTAACTATTGGTCGAGCAAACTTGTTTGCTCGACCTCGTTATTGAGTTCATAAATATTTTTTAGCCATTTTATTTGTGAATTCATTGCGAGTTTACTTCGCTTCGAATTTGCTTTGTAAATTTGAAGCTGGTATAGTTCTTTTAAATAATTTCTCAATTAAAAATAAGCCAAGAGGAGGAGCTTAAAAATGGAGAAAAAGGTGCACAATTTAGATCTAATTGCAGTATCACCCCAGATTTTTAATGCATGGAAAAACCATGTAATAGTAAAAGTAGCAGAGTGGTATGATTTATCAGGTAGATTGGAAAATATAAATATTTCTGAAATCCCAGATGAGCAATTTAATGAGCTCGAAAATGGGGATGGGGAAATCTTTATAACTATGCCGGATAAAGTTGAGATCATACTTAATGTCCCAAAAGGACATTGGAGTTGGATTAAAACCATTGCTAATTAGAAAAAATGTGGCAAGAGGAATCTTGCCACTATTATTTTGTCAGTTAATTTTAGTATATTGTAGTGATTTAGTAATAATGTTATTAAATTGCGAATCTCTCTCCTCGCTCATCTTATTTTATTTTTGATGAGTTTATAATTTAACTAAATTAGCTGACAGAATAATGGTGGTAAATAAAACAGCCCCGCAACGAAGTTGCGGGGCTGTTTTATTTGCTGAATTATTTTATAGTTTTTGGTTTGGATATAATATCATCAATGATACCGTATTTTTTAGCTTCATCTGCAGTCATCCAGTAATCACGATCAGAATCTTTCTCTACTTGTTCCATTTTTTTACCAGTATTTCCTGCGAGAATTTTATTTAAAGTATCTTTTGATCTTAGTATATGTTTTGCACTAATTGCTATATCACTTGCTTGTCCTTCTGTGCCACCCATAACTTGGTGAATCATAACTTCAGAATTAGGTAGTGAAAATCTTTTACCTTTTTTCCCTGATGAAAGTATGAGTGAACCCATTGAAGCAGCGATTCCAACACAGATAGTGGAGACATCACTCTTAATAAAATTCATAGTATCTATGATAGCAAGTCCAGCTGTGACTGATCCTCCGGGAGAATTAATGTAAAGGGAAATATCTTTCTTTGAGTCTGTATGATCTAAGTAAAGAAGTTGAGCAATGATTAAGTTGGCGACATGGTCATCTATCGGACCGCCAAGGAAAATAATACGTTCATTTAAAAGACGAGAGTATATATCATAAGCTCTTTCTCCAAATTGTGATTTTTCTATAACTGTTGGTATTAACATACATTTATTATATCATTAATGATAATTTTTTGAATAGTTATTTATAAAACACTCCATAAAAAATATTCTCGGACTCACCACACAATAAAATTCTGCTGAATTTTTTGCTAGTACTCGGCCCGTCGGCCTCCGTAAGGGTTCGCTCGAGAATATTTTTATTTCGTGTTTTATTTTTATTGTTTCTCAAGAAATGCGAAAACTTTTTCATTTTCTAACATTTGTTCTACATATGCACGAGCGCGTGAAGCATCTGCGTCTTTATACATTTCTGTAATTTTTACAACATCAGCTTCTATTTCTTCTTCAGTTGCTTTCAAACTTTCTTTTTCTGATATTGTATGGATTATCATTTGTAGTTTCGCACGTTTTTCTGCATCAACTCTCCATTCTCCTCTTAAATCTATTTCTGTTTTATTTATTTGTTTTAAATAATCTTCAAACTTGAATCCAGCATTTGTGATATCTGCCTCTAAACGGTATATCATTTTATCTGTTTCACTTTCTATTAATATTTCAGGAATTTCTCCTTCTGTTTGTTTCACAAGTTCTTCTACTATTACTAGACGAACTTTGTCTTTCTTTTCTGTTTCTTTTTCTATCTTAATATTTTCACGAATTTTATTTTTGAAAGCTTCTACATTTTCAAAATTTCCAAAACTTTTTACAAATTCATCATTAAATTCTGGATATTCACTTTCAAGAATTTCTGCATGAGCTTTTGCATGTTCTTCTTCGTTTTCACCTTCTGTATGTTCATGGTGAGGACGAGTTTGCTCTGCTCTCATTTTACGAAGATCTTTTACTACTTTCTCTATATCAGCTTCTTCTACAGTAACTTCCTTTTTATTCTCTTCTTTTGAGTTTTCTATGTTAGCTATTTTCTTATAATCTGGAAGTTTCATTTCTGGCATGATAGCTGTAGTAATTTTGAATTCTAAATCGGAACCTTTTGCTATTTTTGTAATAGCAATTTGAGGACGGCCAATAGCATCTATTTTATTCTCTTCTAATATTTTTATGTAGTTATCTTGTAATGCAACTTCTGCCATTTCTTCTAAGAGAATCATTTCTTGAGTATTTTCTTTGATTATACTTGCAGGTGCTTTTCCTTTGCGAAAACCTGGAAGTTCCATTCTTTCACCAATTCTTTCTATTGCTTTTTCTTCGTATTTTGCGAATTCTAAAGCTTCTAATGAACCTGTTATTTCTATCTCACTTTTTTCTAATTTTTTGATTGTTATTTGCATAGTTTTCTTATCTTATACTAAAATTTAATAATTTTCAAACTCTTTGAACTTGGTGTTATAAATACAACAATAAAGCCCCGCAG
>CAIJZW010000054.1 GCA_903825265.1 uncultured bacterium
ATTATGGAGAACTCATTTCAAACATCATTTATACCAAAGAAGCCTATTGTAACCAATGGTCCTGTTTCTGGTAATAAAAGCCCGATAAACATTTTTGTTGTTATATCTTTTTTTATCTGTGCCGTCATGATTCTTGCTACTGGAGGATTATATTTTTATAAAAATTATTCTTTACAGAAGACTAAAGACGAACTATCTGCAAATTTATTAAAAATACGTGATTCTTTCGATAAGAAAACAATTACAGAATTAGAAGCTTATGATAATCGTATTTCTGTTTCGAAGCAGGTACTAGGGAATCATATAGTTCTTTCTCCTTTATTTAAATTAATAAACGACCTAACTCTTTCTTCTATTCAATACACCAAATTTAGTCATGAAACTACAAAAGATGCTTTCTCTGTTAAAATGTCAGGATTAGCGCGTGATTATAAGTCCATTGCTCTTCAAGCAGATGTTTTTAATACTAGTAAGGGTAGTATGTTTAAGGATGTTATTTTCTCTAATATAGCAAAAGATAAAGACGGGTCTGTTACTTTTGATGTTGAATTCAACGTAGACCCTGCACTTTTATCTTATTCAAATAACATTGTGAATATAGAAGATACTACTGTTAATGATGTACCACAAACAGTAAACACAGTAGCTTCTCCAACTCCCACAGAAACACAAAAGGTTATAACTGAGGATACAAAAAACGTAGAACAAGTAGTATTACCAGCAACAACTAATACTCAATAATTATGAATTTTATACTTCCAATTTTATTAATCGCAGTATCAATTATAACTTTTATTTTTGGTGTTAATCCACTATATAAAGAAGTTACAACCCTAAGATCAGATATTGTTGTTTATAATACAGCACTAGATAATTCTACTAATCTTCAGAAAACAGAAGACTCTCTTGTAAAATCTTTTAATTCAATAAAACAAGAAGATAAAGATCGTTTGAATAATTTTCTACCAAGTGGAGTTAATAGTATTCAATTTATTTTAGAAATAGAACGTATTGCTAATCTTCATAATATTCCAGTGAAAGATATTAAGTTTGATTCAATGACTAAGAAGATAGACCAAAATGTTGTGGTTTCAGAAGTAAGTAAAGATAAAACCCCCTACGGAGTTTTCCCAGTCTCGTTTACAGTTGATTCTAATTACGAGAATTTTACTCTTTTCTTGAAAGACTTAGAATCTAGTTTAAGATTAATAGACGTAAAATCTGTAGCATTTACTGCTCCTTCTGACAATAAGCCTGTTGGGGGAGTTGATCCAAGTGTTTTTCATTATGAATTAAAAGTTGAAACTTATTGGCTTAAATAACTATGAAAAATAAACATAAAAATTTCTTAATAATGGCTTTCGTCGGAATCATTGCATTCGGAGCTTATTATTATAATAGTAATCTTAAATCAGAAGCTTCTGATGGTTCTCTTTCTTCATCTCTAGATAAAATAGTTACAGCTGTATCATCTCAAGCTGGTAGCGATAAAGCGATGGAGGACACAGCTTTCATTTTACAATTAGCTTCTATTACCAAAATTAAAATAGACACCTCTTTATTGCTTAATCAATCTTTTAAAAATCTTGTAGATAATAATGTTAAATTAGAGCCTATCCCTTATGGACGTACTAATCCATTCTCTCCTATAGGGAAAGATACTGTTAGTAGACCAGTAGTTTCTTTGAAGACTGCTTCTGCTACTCTTATATATCCTCGTTCTGGAGTTTTGAATGGATCACTAGAAGGAGCAAATTCTAATAATGTTTATTTTGAATATGGAACAACAGATAAATTTGGAAAAGTAACACCTAAAGTAAATCTTTCTTTAATTGGTAGTTTTTCTTCAACAATTACTTTCCTTAATCCTAAAACTACATATTTTTTCCGTTCAGCCGCAAACATAAATGGAGTAGTAGTCTTCGGAGAAACAATGTCATTTACTACAAATTAATATGATGATTTTAGATGAATTAGTAAAACACGGTCTTGTAAGAGAAGATCAAGTGCCTGAAATAGTAAGGGTTGCTAATGAAAAATATAACGGCGACGTAGAAAAATCTCTTATTGAAAACCATATAAGTGAAGATATAATACTTGAATTAAAAGGGTCTCTTTTTAATATTCCAATTAAGAAAGTTGATGTTAGGTCTGTTCCTGTTTCTGTGTTGAAAATGATTCCTGTTGAAACAGCAAAAACTTATCGCTTTGTTCCTATCGGAATAGTAAATAATGTCCTTGAAGTTGGAATTATTGACCCAGAGAATGTTCAAGCTATTGATGTTCTTACTTTTATGACATCTAAATTAGATAAGCCATTCAAATTATTTTTGATAAATATTTCTATTTATGATGAATTAATTAAAAAATATGCTGGTCTTGGAAATGAAGTTGATCAAGCTTTGTCTGAAATTGATCAAGAAATAGCAGATGCTGTTAATGATAAGACTGACGATATAAAACTTGAAGATAATAAAAAAGAAGAAGATATAACAGAAGAAGCTCCAATCATAAAAATTGTAGCAGTTATATTAAGACATGCAGTAGAAGGAAATGCTTCAGATATTCATATAGAAAATACAGGGGATAAAGTAAAGGTTCGTTTCCGTGTTGACGGTGTTTTACACACATCGATAACTCTTCCTATTAATGTTTACAATGGAGTTGTTGCTCGTATTAAAATACTTTCTAAATTAAGATTAGATGAGAAGCGTAAGCCACAAGACGGTGGTTTTTCTACTAAAATGGAAGGACGCAAGATAGACTATCGTGTTTCTACGATGCCTTCTTATTATGGAGAGAAGATAGTTATGCGTATTTTGGATTCTGAAAAAGGAGTTAAACCTCTTAAAGATTTAAATATGTCTCCTGAAAATTTAGCTCTTGTTCGTGAAGCTCTTGATCGCCCTTATGGATTGATTTTAATTACAGGACCTACTGGTTCTGGTAAAACAACAACTCTGTATTCCATGTTAAACGAACTTGATCATGAGAAAGAGAATATTGTTTCTCTTGAAGATCCAGTTGAGTATCATATGGATGGTATAAATCAGTCACAGGTTTCTCCAGAAATTGGTTATACTTTTGCTTCAGGATTGCGTTCTATTTTAAGACAAGACCCAGATATTATAATGGTAGGGGAAATACGTGATAAAGAAACAACAGAACTTGCAATTCAAGCAGCTCTTACTGGTCACTTAGTTTTCTCAACTCTTCACACGAATAGTTCTGTTGGAGCAATTCCTCGTCTTATTGATATGGGAATTGATCCTTATCTTATTGCCCCTACTTTAGTTCTTTGTATGGCACAACGTTTAGCACGTAGAATATATCCAGATTCTAAAGATAAAGTTCCTTTAGATGAGCCTACAAAAATGATGATAGATAAGACCTTCGCAGATTTGCCAGAAGAATTTAAAATAAAAGCTAATTTAAAAGATTATATTCATAACGCTAAAGCTTCTCCTGAATGTCCTTCTGGTATGCTTGGGCGTGCTCCTGTTTATGAAATGTTTAAAATTGATAAAGAGATGCAAGAAATAATTCTTAGAAGACCACAAGAACAAGAGATATACAAGCTCGCTCGCTCTAGAGGTATGATTACTATAAGAGAAGATGCCATCATCAAAAGTATGGAAGGAATAATTCCTTTTAAAGAGGTTTATAATTTCTAGTATTTAGTTTTAGAAACATAGGAAAATGATTATAATTGTATTATAATATATACACAAGTATGGAATCAAACAAAAAAATTTTAATTATAGACGATGATACTTTTCTTTTGGATATGTATGCTCTTAAGTTTAGTAAGTCAGGTATTTTTGATGTTAGTGCGTCATTAGGACCAGAAGATGCATTAGATAAATTAAGAAAAGGGCTTATTCCAGATGTGATTCTTTTAGATATTATTATGCCTGTTATGGATGGATTCGAGTTAATGCAAAAAATGACAGAAGAAAAATTAGCTTTAAACTCTATTAAAGTTGTTCTCTCAAATAGAGGGGACCCTAACGATTTAGAAAAATCAAAGAAATTAGGTGCATCTGGTTATATAGTGAAAGCCTCCAATACTCCATCAGAAGTTTTAGAGAAAATAAAAACTATTATTAGTGAACAGAATAATTTAAAAAATGGATTATAATAAATTTTTAGATGAAATATTAACAAGTTTGATTCATGAAGATGGATCAGATTTGCACTTAGGTACAGGACGTAAACCAGCTGTTCGTATAAATGGTCAGCTTGTTTTCCTTTCAAACAAAGAGATTTTAAAACCAGAAGATATGATTGGTATTTTAGGTGTATTTCTTGGTTCAGAAAAAACAAAAAAGTTTCTAGAAGAAAAAGAAGCAGACTTTTCTTTTGTTTTTAAGGGCACAACTTCTCTAAGAGGTAATGCTTTTTTTCAGAGGAACAGTGTATGTATCGCTCTTCGTTTGATTCCTAAGGCTAAAAGTTTTGAAGAACTTCATCTTCCAGAAATATTGAAAACATTTGCAATGAAGAAACAAGGATTTTTCTTG
Source organism: uncultured bacterium (assembly GCA_903825265.1). Lineage (GTDB taxonomy): Bacteria > Patescibacteriota > Minisyncoccia > Phycocordibacterales > UBA9973 > UBA8515. The sequence continues at coordinate 4,524 of CAIJZW010000054.1, forward strand.
GTAGTTGGTCCTGTTGGTCAGGGTAAGTCTACAACTCTTTCAACAATGATTAACTTTGTAAACAAAGAGAGTACTGCCCATATAGTAACAATTGAAGATCCTATAGAATATATTTATCCTCAAGAAAGATCTATCGTTGATCAAAGAGAAATTGGACTTGATACGAAAGATTTTCCTGATGCACTTAAAGCTGTTCTTCGTGAAGATGTGAATGTCATCCTAATAGGTGAGATGCGTAGTACCGAAACTATTTCTGCTGCTGTTACTGCTGCAGAAACTGGCCATTTAGTCTTTTCAACTCTTCATACTAATAATGCTTCTCAGACAATTGATCGTATTATAGATTCATTCCCTCCAGGTCAACAAGAACAGATTAGATTACAATTATCTTCTAGTTTGCTCGGCATACTATCTCAACGTCTTGTTCCTCGTATTGCTGGAGGACGTATCCCAGTTTTCGAATTACTTATAAATAATAATGCTGTTGCTAACCTTATTAGAGAAAAACGTACCTTTGAGATAAATAATGTCATAGAGACATCTTCTGAGCAGGGAATGATAGATATGAATAGATATTTAGTTGAGCTTGTTGCAAAGGGAGAAATATCCATGGAAAGTGCTTATCAATATTCATTTAATCCTAAGGCTCTTGAGCGCATGATATAATTTTATGTTATTTAAATACGAAGCTATTACAAATACAGGTGAGAAAAAGATAGGATCTATAGATGCATCATCTGGAGATTCTGCTATTTCAGCACTTCAACATAGGGGGTTAATTGTTTCTTCTGTAAAAGAAGATGCACCTAAAACAGGTCTTTTGAATTTATCTTTTTTTGAGAAGACAATTAAGATGAAAGATGTTGTTGTTATGTCACGACAAATATCAACTCTTTTTGAAGCACAAGTTTCAGCTCTGAAAGCCTTTTCTCTTCTTGCTTCAAGTACAGAGAATACAGCCTTAGTGAAAGTTCTTAACACAATATGTTCTGATATTGAGTCTGGAGTTTCTATTTCTGAAGCGCTATCTCGTCACCCTAAAGCCTTTTCTATTTTCTATATAAATATGGTTAAAGCAGGTGAAGAGTCAGGAAAACTTACACAAACATTCTCTTACTTGGCAGATTATCTTGATCGTCAGTATCAACTTACTTCAAAGACTAAAAATGCACTTATTTACCCAGGTTTCGTTATTGGAGTTTTCGTAGTTGTTATGCTCCTTATGTTCTTATTTATTGTTCCTAAACTTGCTGCCATTATTAAAGATTCTGGACAGGAGATTCCTCTTTCTACTAAGATAGTTTTCGGTATGAGTGATTTGCTTAGAAATTATGGAGTTTTTGTAATCATTGGTCTTGCTCTTCTTTGTCTTTATGTATACAAACTAACTAGAACAGATTCTGGAAAAAAGTATTTAGATAATTTGAAAATTTCTGTTCCAGTATTTAAGAATATTTATAGTAAACTTTTCCTTTCTCGTATTGCTGATAATATGGATACAATGCTATCTTCTGGAGTTACTATAATTCGTGCGATAGAGCTTACTTCTGTTGTTGTAGGGAATAGAGTCTTCGAAGATATATTAAAAGATACAGCAGAGAAAGTTAAAAGTGGGAACTCACTTTCAGAATCATTTTCTTCTCATCCAGAAATTCCTCCTATTATGACAGGTATGATTCGTGTAGGAGAAGAGACGGGAGCTTTGGGTAGTATTTTAAAAACATTAGGGAAATTCTATTCACGTGAGGTGAATGAAGCGGTTGATACAATGGTCTCTTTGATAGAGCCAGTAATGATAGTCTGTCTTGGTCTTGGAGTTGGTCTTCTTCTTACATCAGTTCTTATGCCGATTTACAATATTGCAGGTGGAGTATGATGATTTTTAAGAAAGGGGTTGGACCGCTTACGTGGCGGTCCAACCCCTTTCTTGTGCTTTTAATTTTGCTTTATGATATAATGAATCTATTAAAAGTAAGTCACGTCTTTTGAAATACAAAGACAATATTAATTAAAAATTATGAAAAAATATAATAAGGGTTTCACACTTATTGAACTTCTTGTCGTTATCGCAATTATTGGTATTCTTGCTTCAGTAGTTTTGGCATCTTTGAATAGTGCTCGTGCAAAAGGAGCAGATGCTGCGATAAAGTCAAATTTATCAAACACAAGAGCTGCAGCTTCAATGTATTGGGATACAAATAGTGGTTATAGTATAGCTGGTACAGCTGTTACAGCTATAGTAGGAACTAACGCAGGTTGTTCTGCTGCTAATACTGTTTTTGCTAATACATCAGGAGCAAATACTATTTATGATATGGTAAAAGCAGCGCAAACTGCTTATGGTGGCTCTTCATCAACTGCAGCTCTTTGTTCTATTGGAGCAGCTACTACAACTGTTCCTTCGGCTAGTTGGGCAGTTTATGTTCCATTAAAAAATCCATCAACAGGTATGGTAGGATTTTGTGTTGATAGTAATGGTACTGCACAGGAAGAAGCTGCTGCTCTTTCTACTGCAACATGTGCATAATTTAATTTTAATATTTTAAATTAAAAAACCACCTTCGGGTGGTTTTTTTTTG
>CAIJZW010000055.1 GCA_903825265.1 uncultured bacterium
AAAAGAAGCAATTAGACCTAAAATAGCAGAAAATATAAAGTTTACTCCAATAGCTTTCCCTATTAAACCTAAAATTCCCCCTAGCAAAGCGAAAGCAAATAATCGTCCTATATGAAAAAATATAAATGGTCTTTTATTTATTTTGTTATCATCTTTCATCATTTTTGCTGATAAAGAAAAGATAAGACCTCCAACAATAGCAAGACAACTAGATAAAGAAGCAATAACTCCAATAATGAAACTAACCACAGGAGTTACTTCTCCTCCTATTTCTAAATTTAAAATACCTGATTTTTGTAAAATAAAAAATAAAATAATAAAAGTAAAACCAATAAGTATCGCCTTCCAAAGAACACTTAGATCTTCTTTTTCTTTATTTATTTTCTCAACAGAAAAAACATAATTACTGGGTTTTATTTTTTCATTTAAAATACTTATTATTTCTTCATTATTCTTATCACTTTCTGTCTCTATTTCTACAATTTCTTTTTTTAAATCTACCTTAGCACTAGAAATAAAATCTTGATCTTTCAAAATATCTTCAATTAAAATTTTACATGAAGCACAATGAGTATTAGATACGTGGAATGTATATTTTTTCATATTATTTTTATTTTTATTATTATAATTTTTTAGTTTTTAATCGAAGAGAATTTCCAATAACAGAAACACTTGAAAGAGCCATAGAGATACCTGCAAAAATTGGATTAAGAATTATCCCCCATATAGGATATAAAATTCCTGCTGCTATTGGTATACCAATTATATTATAAATAAAAGCCCAAAAGAGATTTTGCTTAACAGTTCTTATTGTGGCCTTTGATAAATCAATAACCTTAGAAAGCTTATCTATATCTCCATGAAGAAGTACAATTCCAGCAGATTCTATTGCAATATCAGAACCTGTAGCCATTGCAATCCCTACATCTGCCTGAACTAAAGCAGGAGCATCATTTATACCATCTCCAGCCATTGCTACAACATGACCATTATCTTGAAGTTCTTTTATTTTACTTGCTTTTTCACTCGGTAAAACTTCTGAAAAAATAATATCAATATTCACCTGCTTAGCAATATAAAGTGCTGATAAATGATTATCCCCTGTAAGCATCACAACTTTTATCCCTTTATTATGAAGTTTCGAAATCGATTCTAAGGCTGTATCTTTAATAGTATCACTAAGAGCAATTATCCCTACCTTTTTATTATTAACTTCTACAATAACAACAGTCTTTCCCTGTTCTTGCAATCTTTTAATATTTAAATCCTCATTGTTAATATCTGGTTTATGAATATAAATATTTTTATTATCAATAATTCCTCTTACTCCTACCCCTTCAAGAGAAATAAAATCCAGAACATTTGCAAATATAATATTTTCAGAAATTGCACTTTTTGCAATAGACTTAGCTAAAGGATGTTCTGAAAGTTTTTCAACACTTCCTGCTAATCTTAAAATTTCATTCTTATTAAAAGATTCATCTAAAATAATAATATCTGTAACTTCTGGTTTACCTTTTGTAATTGTTCCTGTTTTATCAAGAACTATAGTATCTATCTTACTTAATAATTCTAGACTTTCAGCATTTCTAATAAGAATTCCATATTCTGCCCCATTACCTATACCAACCATGATAGCTGTAGGAGTAGCAAGTCCAAGAGCACAAGGACAAGCAATAATCAAAACACCTACAAAAGATAAAATACCATAAGGAATAGCGATAGATGATCCCAAAACAGGGATACCAACAAATAACCATATAAGTATTGAGACAAATGCTATTCCAAGAACAATAGGAACAAAAATATTTGATATTCTATCAGACAGAGCCTGTATAGGAGCTTTCGAATTCTGAGCTTCTTCTACCATTTTTATTATTTGAGAAAGAACGGTATCTCTACCTATTTTTGTTGCTACAAAACGAAAACTGCCTTGCTTATTTATTGTTGCGCCAATAACCATGTCTCCAATATTCTTATCTACAGGGATTGATTCACCTGTTATCATTCCCTCATCAATAGAAGTTTTACCTTCTAAGATAACTCCATCAACAGGAATTTTCATACCTGGTTTTACAATTATAACTTCATTAATCAAAACTTCGTTTATAGGAATTTCAAATTCTTTTCCATCACGAATAACTATCGCTGTCTTTGCTTGAAGTTCTAATAACTTTTCTATGGCTTCACCTGTCTTTCTCTTAGAATGTGATTCAAGATATTTACCTAAAGTAACAAAACCAATAACAACAATTACTACGTCAAAATATTTATATTCTGGTAATTTCAAATAAATTTCAATCTTTGGAAACAAAGTTATAATTGTACTATATAGATAAGCCGTAAGTGTACCTATTCCGATAAGTGTATCCATATTAGCAGTTTTATATTTAATGAATCTTATAATTCCATTAATAAAGTTACGTCCTATATAAAACAAAAAGATAGTAGAAAGTATCATTAAAAACAAATTAAGTACTTTCATTGGTATAAATACTTGTGGAATAAAATAAAAAATACGAGAAAATATATCCCATATCATAATAAGAAAAACGACAAGTGATATATAAAAAACAAACAATACTTTAATTTTTTCTTTTTTAAGTTCTTTATTTGAAGTCTTTTCATTAAAAACAGCCATAGAATACCCTAACTTTTCAACTTCTTTATTCATTTGATCTATACTAACCTTACCATCATCAAAGATGATACTAGCTTTCTCTGTTGCATAATTCACATCAATACTTTTTACTCCATCTAGATTTAATATTTTTTTAGTAATAACAGTGGAGCAACTAGCACAATGCATTCCTTTAATTTGTAAAATTTTGTTTATCATATACTTTATAAATAAAGATTATTTTCTCTTAAGTCCATAAACTTTTAATATTTCTCTTGTTGCTTTTTCTGTTTGCCCTCTTTGAATTTGATTCACTAAACAAGTACCAAGATGCCCTTCCATTAGAATATCTTCAACACCTGAAAGGGCTTGTTTAACAGCAGAGGTCTGAGTAATAATATCAATACAATATGTACCATTCTCTATCATTTCTTGAAGTCCTCTAACTTGACCTTCAATAATCTTAAGACGGCGAACTAGTTTCTGATTTTCTTTATTCATAAGTAAATTATATACCCCCATGGGGTATGAGTCAAGAATCTACTTCCCTAGTCCCTATTCTATTTTTTTGTTATAATATTCTTATGGAAAAATCTAAGATTGAAAAATACTTTTTATTTGGAATTTTGTTAACCGTTCTTGCTTTATCATTAATAATACTCTACCCTTTCTTAACTGTATTCATATTAGCAGCAGCTTTTGCTGTCGTCCTTAAACCTATATATTTATGGATTAAAAATCATATAACAAAAAGTAATTCAAGTCTTGCTTCTATTATTACAATAATAATTTTCTTATTTGTTTTATGTATCCCTATTTTCTTTGTAGGAACTACTATATTTAGTGAAGCTCAAAATGCTTATCATTCAATTGTTATAAATGGCAATACAAATCTATTCATACAAAAAATAGATACTTCTATTAATAATTTAATGCCTGAAGGATTTACTTTTGATACACATAATAAAATTATTAGTATTATTTCCCTTATAACAAGCAATATTGGAAGTTTTTTCACTTCTACTTTTAATACTATTGCAATGGCAATACTTATGGTTTTTACAATGTTTTATATATTAAAAGATGGAACAAAATGGAAAGACGAATTAATAAAATTTATACCTTTATCTGAAAAGAATATAAAAGAAATTCTCTCTAATTTAGAAAGTTCTATAAATAGAATAATAAGAGGATCTTTCTTTATCGCAATTGTTCAAGGAGTTCTCGCTTGGTTAGGATTTTTGATATTTGGAATTCCAAATCCTGCTCTATGGGGAGTTGTAGCTGGAATAGCTTCATTCATTCCAAATATTGGAACATCTATTATCTCTGTACCAGCAATGTTATTCTTATTCTTTACTGGGATGCAAGTACAAGCATTAGGATTATTAATATGGTCTGTAATATTAGTAGGAACAATAGATAATATTCTTTCTCCTTATATTATATCTAAAGACACAGAATTACCTCCGATATTAATACTATTCTCAATACTAGGTGGAATATCTATAATGGGACCTATCGGGATACTCATAGGGCCACTTGTATTAAGTCTTCTTTATAGTTTAGTTTCAATATATAGAAAAGAAACAAATTAAGCAGAAATACCTGCTATATAACCAGTCGTCCAGCATATCTGAAGACTATATCCTCCTGAATTTCTGTTTATATCTATAAGATCACCTGTAATAAATAAATTTTTATATAATTTTGAAGACATAGTTTTCATGTCTATTTCTTTCAATGAAACTCCACCATCTGCAACAACAGATCTCTCATATCCCATCAAATGAGTAACACTGATAGGAAGTGCTTTAAGTAAACGAACAATCTTTTTCCTATCGTCTTTTGTTATACTATGAACTTTCATATTAAAATCTATACTTAGATCTATTTCTTCAATAGCCTTCGCTGTCCCCTCAGGAGCGATATCTTTGAAAACAGTTCTTAATGTTTTATTCTTATTTGCATCAAAAGTTTTAATTATTGATTCCTCTAATTTACCTTCATTCGTATCTGGATATGCATCAATATAAGCTTTAACATCACCTTTTTCTAAAAGAAGAGCAATATTGCGAGAACTATTCAAAATCAATGGCCCAGAAAGACCGAAGTGAGTAAAGAGTATTTTCCCAAGTTTTGAAAATTGTTTTTTACCTTCTAAAAAGAAAGTTATCTTCATAAAAGAAAGAGACACTCCAGCTAAATTTTTAACCCAAGTATCACTTACAGCAAGAGGAACAATATTTGGAGTTGGATTTCTTACAGAATGACCCATGTTCTTAAGCCATTTGAAACCATCACCCGTTGAACCAGTTTCAGGATGAGACATTCCGCCAGTCGCAAGAATAAAAGATTTAGAATAAAACAAACCACTATCAGTTTCTACACTTTCTATTAAATTATTATTTGTATTTATTTTTTTAACAACACAATTACTCTTTATAGAAACATTGTTCTTTTTCAAATCCTTCAGAATAACTTCGTAAACATCACTAGCCTTTTCTGTCACAGGAAAAACTCTATTCCTTGCTTGAGTAACAAGAGAAAGACCTCTTGATTCAAAATAATTAAAAGTATCCTTAACTCCAAAAATAGAAAAAGGTGAATATAAAAAAGGAGCTCCATCTCCGTATATCTTTAAGAACTTATGTAAATCTGGTTCATTGTTTGTGATATTACATCTTCCCCCGCCAGTAATTTTTAATTTTTCTCCAAGACTTTTATTCTTGTCTATTATGAGGACAGATTTACCACAAGATGAAGCAATAGAGCCCGCCATCATTCCAGAAGCTCCACCACCTATAATTATCACATCCCAAATTTTGTTATTATTTTCCCTCATTTAAAATTTTAACTAAAGCCATTTCAAGCGGTAGCTCACTAATAACAGCAGTGCGTATAGACTGATATGTATCAAGTAAAATCAAAAGAGTAAGAGAAGATATATAAGCTGGTTTAGAAGAGATTACATTTGAAATATAATTCATATCAACCTCCCCAAACAAATTTAAAACATCATCTTTTGTTTTAGGTGCGTAACGAAGCATAAGAGCATATCTTAATTTTGAAATTATCATTTTTAAATAAATAGACATATCTAGATTATCTTCACTCGCACGTTTAATACAAAGAAAACCTTTTTCTATTTCTTTAGAAGCAAGAGCATCCAGAAAACCATTAACTAATAGAATATTAGGTGATCCGGTAACATCTTCTATCTCTTTTAGACTAATTTTCTTATCTTTAGAAAAAGAAATAACTTTCTGCAAAGTTCCATATGCATCACGAAATGCTCCATCAGCTAGAAGTGCAATAAGAGATGCTCCTCCTTCCTCTAAAGTGTACCCTTCTTTCTTTGCAACGTTTGTTATAGCAGTAATTAAAATACTATCTGTAGGCTTTTTAAAAGTAAAACTCTGACATCGAGACACAATAGTATCTGGAACTTTTTCAATCTCTGTTGTAGCTAAAATAAAAATAACATGTTTAGGAGGTTCTTCTATTGTTTTCAAAAGTGCATTCCATGCATCTTTTGTAAACATATGAACTTCATCTAAAATATAAATTTTATATTTAGAATCAAATGGCATAGTCCCTACACTCTCACGAATACTACGAACATCATCTATACCACGATTTGAAGCAGCATCTAACTCGTATATGTCATTTTGAGATGTGCCAAGTTCTGAAGCTATTATACGAGCGATTGTTGTCTTTCCTGTTCCACGTGGACCACAAAGAAGATAAGCGTGGGCAACCTTACCTGTTTTAATACTACCTGAAATAGCTTTAACTATATGATCTTGTCCTATAACTTCATCAAAATTCTCTGGGCGATACTTTCTATATAGTGCAATGTTTGAATCTTTAACATAGTCTTTCATAGTGTTTATTATAACAACAAGTGGAAAGCAAAACAAATTAATGATTTTTAAGAAATTCTTTGATAACTAATTCAACTTCTTCTGCAGAATTTGTATCCATAAGCTTCACACGAAGCTCTTTAGCTCCATCAAAACCATTTACATAAGCCTTGTAATGCTTTTTCATAATTGAAAAATTTTTTACTTTTCCTAAAAGCTTTTCATAAAGTTTTGTATGTTCAACAAGAACTTTTAATTTTTCTTTAATAGAGATTTCTTGGCTCCTCAAGGCCTTACCTCGGACTCCCTTGAGGAAAGGCCTTTTCCCGCCAAAAAACCAAGGGTTACCAAAAACAGCTCTACCTACCATCAACCCATCACAGCCAGTTTCTTTGGCAAGCTCTATTCCATGATTCAAATCTTTAATATCACCATTCCCTATTATCTTAGTTCTTACTCCCATTTTATTTCTTATTTCCACAACTTCTTTAACATGTTCCCATCTAGCAGGAACTAAAGACATTTCTTTGCGAGTTCTTGCATGAATTGTAAGAGCATCTAAATCTTGAGATAAAAGAAAAGGAATCCATTCATTAATCTGATTTTTATTATAGCCAATACGAGTTTTTACTGAGACTGAAATATTTTTCTTTTTGGAATCTTTTATACCATCTTTCACAGCTTGAATTATTTCCCCTGCTAATTTTTCATCTTTCATCATAGCAGCACCTGCCCCTTGTTTCTCTATTGATCTATCAGGACAGCCCATATTTATATCAATACCATCAAAACCAAGTAAAGCACATAATTTAGATGCTTCTCGCATTTTAGATGGATTTGAAGAAAATAATTGAACAATAATAGGTCTTTCTTTGTTTGAAAACATCAAATCATATTTAAGAACTTTCCTACCTACACTTGCAAGTCCATCAGCTGATACAAATTCAGTCCATGTTACATCGGGTTTACCATATTTTGCAAACATACGACGAAAAGCCGCGTCCGTCACATCGGCCATCGGCGCTAAACAAAAAAATGGTTTTGGTAATTTATCCCAGAATTTTTTCATTATTGAAATTTATATAAGACCTTATTCTTAAATCTAAGGTCTATATATGAAAGAATATCATACTTGGAATTTATTTCATTTGCAAATTCTGGCTTACTCATAGAAACAGAAAGATTATCAAAAATAACTGGCAAAACATTATCTTCTTTAAAAACTATTTTAGGTTTAGAATTTAAATTTACAGATTTAAGATAAAGTGAATAAATATTATTATCTGAAACAACTAAATATGCTGGCTTGAAACCTAAAGAAGTAACGTTATCAATAAAACGTATAATCTCATGAAACCTTTCTACTGTAAAAATTTGAGAATTTAATGGTTTTGATATATCCCCATTAATGTTTGTATAAAATTTTAAATAAACATCACCAGAAAAGTAAGGTGCTTTATCAAAAATAAATCCATCATTATTTACAAAATAACAATTTTCTCCAACATCATTTTTCTCTTCTGGTAGAATTAATCCACAATACAGATAAGAACCTGCCCGTTCATTTATAACAACATTTATTGTGTTAAAACCTTGTCTTTTAATAGAAAGGTTCTCTATTCTTGGAAAACTTATAATTAAATCATTATAAATTTTATTGTGTGGATATATCAAAAAATTTGATTTACTAAAAAGACCAATATATTTACCAGTCATTCTTTCTTTTATATGAGCTTCTATTTCATTTGTATCTATAATACTATTCCCTGTAATTACAATATTATTAATTGAAACTCTAGAATTAAAAGAAAAATAAGAAAGAGCACCAATAATAGAAATAAATAAGATAGTGAATAAAACTATTAAACGCAAACGTAAAATTTTACGTTTGCGTTTAATAAGAGCTATTCTTGGTGAAGTAGGAATATCTTTCATTTAATATTATGAAATAATATCTTTACCTAAGTATTTTTGTAAAACCGTTGGAATTTTTATTGTACCATCGGCTTGTTGAAAATTCTCTATCATTGAAACTAAAATACGAGGAGTAGGAATAGCTGTACAGTTTAGAGAGTGGGCATAATTTAATTTACCATCTTCATTACGATAACGTATATTAAATCTTCTTGTTTGAAAATCATGGAAATAAGAAGCTGAAGATATCTCACGATATTTACCTTCTTTTGGAACCCAAAGTTCTATATCATACTTCTTAACTTGTCCTTGACCTAAATCTCCTCCACAATTTAAAACTGTATGATAAGGAATACCAAGAGATTCTATAAATTCTTCTGTGTTACGATTAAGTTCTTCATGAAAATTAACAGAAGCCTGATGGCTTGCTTCACAAAGAATAACTTGTTCTAATTTATAAAATTCATGAACTCTTATTAAGCCTTTTACATCTTTTGAATGACTTCCTGCCTCTCGGCGAAAACAAGGAGAAAAACCAAGATATTTAATAGGAAAATCTTTAATATCCAGAATTTCGTCAGAATGAAAACCCATAACAGGAACTTCTGCTGTTCCAGCTAAAGCATCTCCATCTTGAGTCATATAATAATCTTCTACATCTCCAGGTAAATGTCCTGTACCATAAAGATTCTGTTTACGAACAATAACAGGTGGTAAAATAGGAGTAAAACCTTTCTTTCCAAAAAATTCTAAAGCATAATTCCAAATAGCAAAAGAAAGAGTAACTCCATTCCCGATAAGAAAATATCCTCTAAATCCATGAACCTTTGCTCCTCTTTCAAAATCCACCATCTTTAAATTTAACATGAGATCTAAGTGATCTTTTGGCTCGAAATTAAAATTAGGTTTTTCTCCCCATTTCTTTATTTCAAGATTTTCTTCGTCACTATCTCCATCTGGAACTGAAATATCTGGAACATTGGGAACCTGAAGCATAAAAGATTGCCATTCCACCATAACAGATTTTAATTCTTCTTCTTTCTTAGATAAATCATCTTTTACCATCTTCATCTCACCAATCATTTGATTACGAACTGCTATATCCTTTTCTGTGGCAATAGCATTATTCATCTTATTTTGCTCCCCACGTAATCCTTCAACTGATGATAATAAAGATATTCTCTTCTCGTCTGATGATAATAATAATTCAACATCAAAAGAACTATGCTTCTTTCTAGTTGCTTCTTTGATAATATCCTTATTCTCACGTATGAATTTAATGTCTAACATAATATAGATAGTATATAAAAAAATGATATAATATACAAATACAAGAAAGTGAAATAAAACTTTCTCAAGTTTAATTATGGAAGACATCTATAAATTAAAACCTGAACAATTCCCTGAAAGTCTAAATGAAATCCCCCAACCTCCAAAAACTCTTTATATAAGAGGCAAGCTTCCAAATCATGAAATGATATATCTTGCAGTTGTAGGGTCTCGTAAATATACTTCATACGGTAAAGAAATTTGTGAAAAATTGATAAAAGGATTAAAAGGTTATCCTATTGTTATAGTTTCAGGGCTTGCTCTTGGGATAGATAGTATAGCTCACAGAACTGCACTTGATAATGGAATCACGACTATTTCCTTCCCTGGATCAGGATTAGATAATTCTGTTCTTCATCCACGAACAAATATCAAACTTGCACAAGAAATAGTTAATAATGGTGGATGCCTAATTTCAGAAATGGATCCTTCTTGGAAAGCAACTCTTTACTCTTTTCCTCAAAGAAATCGATTAATGGCTGGAATTTCAAAAGCCGTCTTAATCATAGAGGCTGAAGAAAAATCGGGAACACTTATAACAGCTCGCATGGCACTAGATTATAATCGTGATGTTTTAGCTGTTCCAGGTTCTGCTTTATCTTCAAACTCAAATGGTACAAACTGGCTCATTAAACAAGGAGCAACCCCTATTATAAAAAGTGAAGATATTCTAGAAGCACTTGGATTTGAAGTTGCAAAGGAAAAGAAAAGTGACAAAGAAAAATACGCCGATTGTGGAAAGGATGAAATGAAAATTATTGAGCTTCTTCGTGAGCCAATGGAAAGAAACGACCTCATACGAGAGCTCGGAATGAATATAGGCACCGCCAACGCACTTCTATCTATCATGGAAATCAAAGAATTAATTAAAGAAGAATTAGGAGAGATTAGAAAAATATAGAAAATAATTTTGTTTATATTTGCAAAAAAATTTATTAGATGATACTAATATAGTCAATGAAGCTTTTAATTGTTGAGTCCCCATCTAAAGCAAAGACTATTGAGAAATATCTTAATGGGGCTTTTACTGTTCGTGCTTCTGTTGGTCACATAAGAGACTTACCAAAATCAAACAAAGACGCAATTGATATCCCTGCTGGTTTTGTTCCACGTTATGAAATATCAAAAGGTAAAGAAAAAGTTGTTTATGATTTAAAAATACTAAGTGAAAAAGCAACTGAAATAATGCTCGCAACTGACCCGGACCGTGAAGGAGAAGCCATCTCTTGGCATTTAAAAGAATTACTAGATAACGATAAAAAGATCAAAGCTCCAATAAAAAGAGTGACTTTTCATGAAATAACCAAAGAAGCAGTAGAGGATGCCTTACGAAACCCTCGTGATATAGATCAAGATTTAGTGAAAGCTCAAGAAGCTAGACGTGTACTTGATCGTCTTGTTGGTTATGATTTATCAGGAATAATTTGGAAAAAAGTTCGATATGGACTTTCAGCTGGAAGAGTACAATCTCCTGCCCTTCGCATTATAATGGAAAGAGAAAGAGAAATCCGTGCTTTTATCCCAGAACAATACTGGGTATTAGATGGAAATTTTCAAACAAATAAAAAAAATACAATAAATTTATCTTGCGTAGAAGAACCTCGTGATAAAAAGATTGTAGATAAAATACTAGAACTTGGAAATAAAGAAACTTGGTTTATAAAAGATTTAAAAACAAGTGAACAGAAAAGACAACCTAGAGCTCCTTTCACGACTTCTACACTTCAACAGACAGCAAGTACAAGACTTGGATTTTCTCCTTCTCGTACGATGCAAGTAGCACAAAAACTTTACGAGGGAGGTTACATAACTTATATGCGTACAGATAGTACAAATTTAAGTTTAGTTGCTCAAAAACAAATACTCGCTCTAATAGAAAAAAAGTATGGGAAAGAATATGTTGAACCACACATATATAAAACAAAATCTAAAAATGCTCAAGAAGCCCATGAAGCTATTCGTCCAACTCACGTAGAACAATTACAAGCAGGAATAAATGAAGAACAAAAAAAGCTCTATAGCCTTATATGGGAAAGAACAGTTTCTTCTCAAATGTCAGATGCTAAATTACTAAAAACAAAAATCGTTACAAATATAAAAGAAGGAGAAATTCCTGACTTTACAGCAAATGGATCAAGAGTGCTTTTCCTTGGATGGCTTTCTTGTGAAACTGGAGCTAGAGGAGAAGATGTAGAACTTCCAGAAGTAAATATTGGAGATGAAATTAAACTTATAGAATTAAATAGTACTGAAAAATTTACAGAACCTCCAAATCGTTATACAGAAGCAGGTCTTGTAAAAGAGCTTGAATCTCGTGATATAGGAAGACCTTCTACTTATGCATCTATAATGAAAACATTAGAAGATCGAGGTTATGTAAGAAAAGAAGGAAGAACCCTTTTCCCTACTGACACAGGAGATGTAGTTTCGTCTTTCCTTGAAAATAATTTTAAGGAATATATAAGTGACACATTTACAGCAACAATGGAGGACGAGCTTGATGATATTGCGAATGGTAAAAGAGATTATGTAAAAACACTAAGAGACTTTTATATTCCATTTCAGAAAGATGTTAAAGAAAAAGATAAGTTAGCTAAAGCTACAAATATGGGAGAAGCTCCAAGTGACATACTCTGCCCTAAATGTGAAAGTAATATGATTATTAAACTCTCCCGTGGAGGTAAATTCTACTCTTGTAGTAAGTACCCAGAATGTACTGGAGCTCGTACAATAGAAGGTAATGTTTTAGAAGGACCAAAAGAAACTGGTGAATTATGTCCAACATGTGGAGAGAAAAAAGGGAAAAATGGAGGAGGTAAACTTGTTGTAAGAGAAGGAAGATTTGGATCATTCATATCTTGTTCTAGATATCCAAAATGTAAATTCATTAAACAAGATGAAGAAGAACTCAAAAAGAAAATGACTGATATTGTATGTCCTACTTGCAATAAAGGTAAAATGATGGAAAGAAGAGGACGCTTTGGAATATTCTATTCATGTAGTGACTATCCAGAATGTAAAAATGCAATAAAAGCTAAGCCTACTGGAAACATATGTCCACTATGTAACTCACTCATGATGGAGGGAACAAAAACTATACCAGAGAGATGTTCAAACAAAATGTGCAAAAATCATAATCCACATAAACTAGGTGATGACATAAAGAAAAAGTAAAGACTAGCCTTAAATGAGCTAGTTTTTATTTTTTTTGATATAATATTCGAATGGAAGAACAAGAACCAAAAATAGAAGAAATATTTTCTTCAGTACAAGATTTTAAAAAAGAAGACAAAGACCTTATAAAAAAGGCTTATGACTTTGCAAAAAAGGCACACAAAGGTCAACTACGTAAAAGTGGTGAACCATATTTCATCCATGTATTTGCAACTGCAAAAAATTTAGCTGACCTTGGAATGGAATCTGCAACAATCGCAGCAGGATTACTTCATGATGTACTAGAAGATACAGAAACAAAAGAAGAAGAAATGGAAAAAGAATTCGGTAAAGAAATTGTTTCTCTTGTAAAAGGAGTTACAAAACTTGGAACTGTAAGATATAAAGGCATTGAACGTAAAGTTGAAAATCTAAGAAGATTTTTTATTTCAATGGCAGAAGATATGCGAGTATTAACAATAAAACTTGCAGATAGATTACACAATATAGAAACATTGAAATATGTTCGTCCTGACAAACAAAAACGTATTGCACTTGAAACTCTTGAAATATATGCTCCCCTTGCTGACAGATTATCTATGGGTCGCCTTAAGGGTCGCCTTGAAGATGCTGCTTTTGAATATGCCTACCCTAAAGAATTTGAAGAGGTTAGAAAATTACTTTTAGAGAAAAAAGATGCAAAAGAAAAATATTTAATAGAAGTCAAAGATAAAATAATAGAAAAAATAAAAGAAACAAATATTAAAAATGCAAAAGTAGACTACAGACAAAAGCACTTGTATTCTCTTTGGAAGAAACTTCAAAAGTACAATATGGATATAGGAAAAATCTATGACATTATGGCATTGCGCGTCATGGTAGATACCGTAGCTGATTGTTATCATGTTTTAGGAATTATTCATGGAGAGTGGACACCTGTACCAAATCGTATAAAAGACTATATTGCTATGCCTAAAAAAAATGGATACCAAAGTCTACATACTACTATTTTCACAGGAACAGGAGGAATTGTCGAAATACAAATTAGAACTCATGAAATGCATGCAAATGCTGAAAACGGTGTCGCCTCTCACTACATATATAAACTTAAAGGATGCAAAGATAATATTGACCCTAAGCATCTAGAATGGGTAAATCAAATACATGAAATAAATCAAGTTGAAGAAAAACCTGAAAAGTTTCTTGAAAAAATAAAAATTAATTTCTTTAAAGATAGAGTTTTTGTTTTCACTCCAAAGGGAGACATTATAGACTTACCTGAAAATTCATCTGTTATTGATTTTGCTTATGCTATCCATACAGACGTAGGTAATCATGCACAAGGAGCAAAAGTAAATGGTAAAAATTGTGCTCTTCATACAAAACTAAAGACGAATGATATTGTTGAAGTTCAAATAAATAAAAATTCTCATCCTTCTTCTAAATGGTTAGACAACACAAAAACTGGACTCGCACATAAAGAGATAATGGCAGAATGGTATGCTACAGGCAAAGAAGGCAAAGACAGAGAAGAGCAATTTGAAGAGCAGAGAGCATTACTTGCAT
>CAIJZW010000056.1 GCA_903825265.1 uncultured bacterium
AAGAAGAATCAGAAGAGAAAGGTGAAGGAAGTGAATTCACAGACATCCTAAAGACTCGTATCGATACTTTGAAACTTTCTACTCGTACACTTAATGCTCTTACAGATGCAAATATCCGCACTATCGGAGGAGTAGCTAGAAAGAAGAAGGAAGACCTACTTGAGATAGACGGTATCGGAGATAAGGGAATCCAAGAGATAAAGAAAGTTCTTGGAGAATATAATATAACACTTAAATAATTAGTAATAAGTAATAATACATATGAGACACGGTAATAATGTAAGAAAATTTGGGAGAAATAAGAATCAGAGACATGCCTTAATGAAAGGTTTAATGTTGTCACTTATTGCACATGGTAGAATAGAAACTACAGAAGCAAAAGCAAAAGAACTTCGTCCTGCTATTGAGAAATTAGTTACAAAAGCAAATGTTGGTACACTTGCTTCAAAAAGATTAGTTATATCACGTTTATATAATTTAACAGCAGAGGCTAATAAATTAATCGATACCATTGCTCCAAAGTACAAAGGTCGTACTGGAGGCTACACACGAATCACTAAGCTTGGTGCTCGTGGTGGTGATGCAAGTAAAATGGCAGTAATTGAGTTTATATAATATTTATGACAAAAGTACACACAATTGACGCAGAAGGTAAAGTATTAGGACGTGTTGCAAGTGCTGCAGCAAAGGCTCTTATGGGTAAAACATCAGCAGATTATACTGCTAACCAAGTTGCAGATGTTCGCGTTTATATAAAGAATGCTTCAAAAACAAAAATGTCTGAAAGAAGAATGAAAGAAACATTGCACGAAACTTATTCAGGTCAACCAGGAGGATTTAAGCTAAAAACTAACGAAAAGATTATAGATAAGAAAGGTTGGAATGGTCTTTATGAGCTTGCTGTTTATGGAATGCTTCCATCTAATAAATTACGTCCTTTAATGATGAAACGTTTAACAATAACTGAATAATATATGGTAGAAAAGAAAACAACAAAAGAATATTTTAGAGCTATCGGTCGTCGTAAGACTGCTGTTGCTGTAGTTCGTTTATACAAAGCATCAAAAACTTCTTATACTGTAAATGGAAAAGATTTTACAGAATATTTCCCAACACCTGAATTAAAGAAAATCGTTACTGGTGCTTTTGAAACAGCTACTCCAGCTGAAAAGTTTGAAGTAGTAGTTACAACTAAAGGTGGAGGTTCACATGCTCAAGCAGAAGCTGTTCGTCATGGTATCTCACGTGCATTAGTACTCTTTGATGCTGAACTTCGTTCAAATCTAAAGAAAGCAAAAATGCTTAAACGTGATCCTCGTGTTGTTGAAAGAAAGAAATTCGGACTTAAAAAAGCTCGCAAATCACCACAATGGAGTAAACGTTAATATTATTTTAGAAAAATCAGACTTTGAAAAAAGTCTGATTTTTTGTATACTAGCTATTATGGATAATGAAGAAATAAAAAAAGAAAATAATGATGATTCTGTTGTATCAGATGTTACCTATGTAGAAAGCACTGAAGATGGGGAAGAGTTACCAACTAAAGATATTACCAAGAAACTTCGTGAAGAAATAAAGACTTTGAGAAAAGAAAAAGAAGAGTATCTGACTGGGTGGCAGAGAGCAAAGGCTGATTATGTGAATCTTCAAAAAGATGAAGAGAATAAAAGAAAAGAGATTAAAAATTTCATCACTACTCAACTAATAGAAGATTTACTTCCAGCTCTTGATAGTTTTGATATGGCTTTTTCTAATAAAGAAGCATGGGAGAAAGTAGATGCTAATTGGAGGAACGGTGTAGAATATATTCGCAATCAGTTTATAGTAGCTATTGAATCTTATGGTGTTTCAAAAATAGATGAAGTAGGAATTATTTTTGATCATAATTTACATGAAGCAATAGAGACTGTTAAAATAGATGATTCATCGAAAGACCACACTATTGCTTCTATAACTCAATCTGGTTACAAGATAGGGGAAAAGGTTATTCGTCCAGCAAGAGTTAAGGTTTACGAATATAAAGAATAGATTTAAGTAGAGGTTTAAACAGGGGTTGGACCGCCACGTAAGCGGTCCAACCCCTGTTTATTTTATTTACAAATTTTAAAAAATTCTTTTTCTGTTTCTTTGTCTATTTTATCTGTTACGAGTATCATCATTTCTGTGGTGAGATTTAAATCATTTTTTATATTTGTAAATAGATGCTCATATGGATACATAGATATCCATACAGAATTTTTAATACAAATGAATCCTGCTTTTTTAAGTAGATAACGAAGAGCTTCTCTTTCTGATTTTCTTTCTTCTGAAATATCAAGAAGTATTATCCTCCAATATCCATCCCAAGAAGTAGAAACTAGGCTTGATTCACACTCAAGAGCTATATTATTAAGTTTTTGTTTTCCTTCTTTTGTAAGACGTAAGTATTGATTACGATCCGAATTAAATGCCTCTACAAGCCCATCTGAGAGGAGATTTTTAATGGAACGACTAATTGCATATCCTGCTTCATTATCAGCTTCATAGCTATTTATGATAGTTTTTTTGACATCTTTTTTTATAGAATCAATAGGAGAAACACCTTTATTTAAAAGGGTTTTTAGTATAACCTTTTGGATTGAAGGCTTTTTTAACATTTGATTATTATACTACTTTTTTATATATTATACAAGTATTTAGCGACCACTAAATACTTGTCAAAATAAAAAGGTGAGTGTATACTGTAAAAGTTAGTTTAAATTATTATCAAAATTATTATTAATAATACAAAAATTGCGTCGCGCTAAAAGGACGGTTGCGTGACATGATTTCGCAAAATTATATGTCAAAAATTATAGGTATAGATTTGGGTACAACAAATAGTGCGGTTGCTATCATAGAAGGTGGTCAACCAAAAATTATAGAAAATATAGAAGGTGCTCGTACAACTCCTTCCATTGTTGCGATTGCAAAGAATGGAGATCGTTTAGTTGGTCTTCTTGCAAAGCGTCAGGCTGTTACAAATCCACAGAATACAATTTATGGAATAAAGCGTTTTATGGGTCATAATTTTGCTGATCCTGAAATACAGAAAACAAAAACAACTGCATCTTTTAAGATAGAAAATGGAACAGATGGTGGTGTAGAAGTTGGTATTGGTAATGAAATGAAACGTCCAGAAGAAATATCTGCTATGATTCTTTCAAAAATTAAAGCAGATGTAGAAGCAAAACTTGGTGAGAAAATAACAGAAGCTATTATTACTGTTCCTGCTTATTTTAATGATGCACAAAGAAAAGCAACAAAAGACGCAGGCGCAATTGCTGGTCTTGATGTTAAGCGTATTATCAATGAGCCTACTGCTGCCGCTCTTGCTTATGGATTTAACACAAAGAAGAATGAAAAGATCGTAGTTTACGATTTCGGAGGTGGAACATTCGATGTTTCTGTTCTTGAAGTTTCTGATGATGTTATTGAAGTTAAATCTACAGATGGAGACTCTCACATGGGGGGTCGTGATATAGATCAGAAAATAATTAACTGGCTCGCAAACAATTTTAAAACAAAAACAGGCATAGATATTTCAAAAGATCCACTTGCTCTGCAACGTTTAGATGAAGCAGCTGAAAAAGCAAAAATTGAACTTTCTACTACCCCAGAAACTGAAATAAATATTCCGTTTATTACTTCAGGAGCAAATGGACCTGAGCACTTGGTAGAGAAAATGACTCGCGCAACTCTTGAATCTATTGCAGAAGAATATATTACTCGTTCTATAGAGATTACAAAGCGTGCAATGGAAGCTTCACCATTTAAAATAGATGAAATTAATGAAATTATAATGGTTGGAGGTCAAACAAGAATGCCAAAAATAGTTGAAGAAGTTAAAAAATTATTTAATGGTAAAGAACCAAATCGTTCTATTAATCCAGATGAAGTTGTTGCATTAGGAGCAGCTGTTCAAGCTGGTGTCTTACAGGGAGATGTGAAAGATGTTCTTCTTCTTGATGTTATACCTCTATCTCTTGGAATTGAAACATTAGGTGGAGTTTCTACAAAACTTGTTGAAAGGAATACTACAATTCCAAGTTCAAAATCACAAGTTTTTTCAACTGCAGCTGATAATCAAACAAGTGTAGAAATTCATATTACTCAAGGAGAACGCCCTATGGCATCTGATAATAAATCTCTTGGACGTTTTGTTCTAGAAGGTATTCCACCATCACCACGTGGTATTCCTCAAGTTGAAGTTACTTTTGACGTAGATGCAAATGGAATTTTAAATGTTAAAGCTATGGATAAGGCTTCAGGCAAAGTACAGTCTATTCGCATAGAAGCTTCATCTGGATTAACAGATGCAGATATAAAGAAGATGCAACAAGATGCTGAAATTCACGCAGAAGAAGATGCAAAAAAGAAAGAACTTGTAGATGTTAAAAACACAGCAGAAATGATTATCTTTACAGCAGAGAAGTCTATAAAAGATTATGGAGACAAAGTAGACGCAGGAATGAAAACTGAAATAGAATCAAAAATATCTACTCTTAAAACAGCAAAGGAAGGTTCTGATATGGAAGCTATAAAAAGAGCAACAGAAGATCTTTCAAATGAAATGTCTAAAATTGGTGAAGCTATGAGTAAAGCAGGTGCAACACAAACTGAAGGATCAAATCCAACACCTGAATCTCAAGAACCTGAAATAAAAGATGCAGAAGTAAACGAAAAGCCAGAACAGAAATAGAAAAAATATGTCCAAAGATTATTACAAAACATTAGGTGTAGAAAAAAATGCATCAAAAGATGAAGTAAAGAAAGCTTTTCATAAGCTTGCTCATAAATATCATCCAGATAAAAATAAAGGAGATGATACTAAGTTTAAAGAAGTAAATGAGGCGTATCAAGTTCTCTCTGATGACAAGAAAAGATCTTCTTATGATCAATTTGGAAATGCTGATGGACCACAAGGTTTCGGTGGCGGTTTTGGAGGAGGACAGGGAGGTTTTGGTGGTTTTGATTTTAATGGACAAAATGGAATGGAATTTGATATGGGTGACCTCGGTGATATATTTGGAGACTTTTTTGGTGGTGGAATGGGGCGTAATAAACAAAAAACAAAAAAAGGTAGAGATATCTCAACCGAAATAAATTTATCTTTTAAAGAATCTATCTTTGGTGTTAATAAAACTATTGTTTTGAATAGGCAGTCTGCTTGTAATATTTGTAGTGGAACAGGGGCAAGAGTTGGAACAAAAATGAATACTTGTACTGTTTGTAATGGACAAGGTCAGGTTCGTGAAATGAAACGATCTATTCTTGGTAACTTTGCTACAACCAAAGTTTGTGATAATTGTTCTGGAAGTGGTAAAATTCCTTCTGAAAAATGTAGTGAATGTCATGGAAATGGAGTTCTTAAGAAAAATGAAGATATAAGTATAAAAATTCCTGCAGGTATAAGTGATGGAGAATCTCTTCGTGTAAGAGGGAATGGAGAAGCTATTTTAGGTGGGACTACTGGTGATCTGTATATAAAAATGAACGTTAAATCACATCCAGTTTATACCCGTGAAGGGATCAATCTCATAATGAATCTAAAGATAAAACTCACTGATTCATTACTTGGGGTGGTTTATAGTTTAGATACTTTAGATGATAAAAAGATAGAAGTTAAAATTCCTGAAGGTATTAAACATGGTGAGATGCTTCGTGTTAGAGGTAGAGGAGTGCCTTATAATCATAGTTATGGTGATATTATTATCCGAATAGAAGTTATAACTCCAAGCAAACTAACACGTAAAACAAGAGAGCTAATTGAGAGTCTCAAAGAAGAAGGTTTATAATTTTCTTTACAAATTCGCTCATTTTGTTATGATATGTCGTATTACTATTATTTATTGCAGACGATCTAAAAATCGTTTGATATAAAGAAATGACCAAACGTTCAATTGCTTCTAAAAAACTTTGGAAGCTCGGAATTAATGATTTCAATACTCAATATTTTGATTTCAATAAAGATGGAGATCTAATTGCCAAAGAAGGTAATAACGTTTACAATATCCGCTACTTAGCAGAAAAATTCGGTACATCTCTCGAAATACTCTTCCCTTATATTATTGAAGAAAGAGTGGAAGATCTACTTGACCTAGCTTCTTCTTTAATAAAGAAAATAAGTTATCAAGGAAAGTTTTTTTATCATTACCCGATGAAAAGTAATCAAACCAAAGAGGTTGTTATGGCCATGGTTGGTGAAGGAGCAAACATAGAAACATCTTCTTACAATGAATTATATATAATAAAGAAGATGCTAGAACAAGAATCATTTAATGAAAAAATGAGGATTCTTTGTAATGGACCTAAAACAGATAAATATATTAACTTAATAGATGAGCTTCAACACAGAGGATTAAAAGTTGTTCCTATTATTGAAGGACCTAGTGAGTTAAGTACTTTTCAACTTTCTAAATATGATGTGGGAATAAGATTAGATATTCCAGTTAAATCAAAATCAAATTGGAATAAGCAAATAGACCGTTTTGGTTTTAGTAGAAGTGAAATTCTAAAAATGTCTCAGTTTAAGAATTTAAAAATTCTTCATTATAGAATAGGTAAATTAGAAAAACCTTCTGATATTATAGAGTCAACAAAGTATGCATTAAATGTTTATTTTAAATTGAAAGAAAAAAATCCATCTCTAGATACTATCGATATTGGAGGAGGAATGCCAATACCTTTTGAAAGAAATAAGAAATATTCTGTAGATAAAATTTTAGAAAAGCTTTTTGAACTTTTAAAGAAAGAGTCAGAGAAACGTGGATTGCCTCATCCAAATCTTATTTGCGAATGGGGAAGATTTATGGTGGCTCCTGCTCAAATTACAATTTTTAAAGTTATAGATACTAAAAATATAAACCATAAAGGAGTTGATGCTAAAAAATGGTATGTAATAGATGGAAGTCTTATGAATGATCTTGTTGATACTTGGGCAATTGATCAGAAATGGTTTGTTGCTCCTGTAAATAATAGACTTGATGGTAATTTAAATGATATTTGGATTTCTGGTTCTAGTTGCGACTCTGATGATATATACACAGGAATAGGTGATTCTATAACACTTCCAGATTATAACTATAGTCCTAATGAACCGTTTTATTTAGTATTCTTTGATACTGGAGCATATCAAGATGCACTTGCTTCTCATCATTGTATGCTTTCATCTCCAATTAAATTGATAGCTGAGAATGGGCATATTGTAGTAGCTCGTAAAAGAGAAACTCCAGAAGATGTGGGTAAAGAGTTTGGGTGGTGAATATAGTTATTAAAAAATTTGACAAAAGAGATTCTTGTGATAAAATAAACAAGAATTTTCACAGTTAAAAACTATATAATATGAAAAAGAAAGAAGTAATTTCTCCAAGAGGTGCATGGATTACTGTAAATAGAAATTGTAATTTACGGTGTAAATGGTGTTATGCACAAGGCACAGAGTATGACAAAGATAGCGATATGAGTTTGGATTTTGCGAAAGAAATTATTCTTTTAATACAAAGTCTTAATATAAAAAATGTTATTATAATAGGAGGTGAACCAACATTATGGCCTTATTTAATTGAATTTAATCAATTTTGTAAAAGTTTAAATATTAAAACTACCTTAGTAACTAATGCTATAAAATTTGGAGAAGATTTATTTTGGGAAAGTTATAAGCAAAATTCAAATACAAGAGTTGGTATTTCAATAAAAGCGCATGACATATCTAGTTTTAAAACAGCTTGTGGTGTATCTAGTCTTGATAATGTTAAACTTGGGATTAAAAGATCTGAAGAATTATTTGGTAAATGTGGTGTAAGTTTTGTTTATAATTCATTTATTAAAGATAATCTTATTAATACTGCTAAATTTGCAATGGAAAATGGGGCAAAATATGTAAGTATAAGCCCTTGTGTTCCAACTTTTAACGGAGATTCTGTTGAAAATAAATATTCAATTGAGATTGATGAATTTATTTCAGATTTTATAAGAGATTATAAGATTCTATCAGATATAACAAAGAATAGATTGTATCTTTCAATGAAAATACCTTTCTGTTTATGGCCTAAAGATTTTATCGAAGAATTACTTCTTAAAAAACAAATTTCATCTATATGCCAAGTTCGAAAAAAATCTGGAATTATATTTGATACTGATGGTAAACTTTTAATGTGCAATAATCTTTTTAGTTATCCAATTGGAATTTATAAAAAAGATTTTACAGATAAAGATTCTATTCTTTCTTTACTAAATAGTCCAAAAATTATTTCTTATTATGAAAAAATTAATTCTTATCCTTCTCAAAAATGTATTAATTGTTCTAAATATCAAATATGTGGTGGAGGTTGTCCTTTGATATGGTCTATGTATGATCCTAAAATAATTAAAGGTTGGGATTGTTAAATTACCGAACTCCCTGTATAGTTAGTCTATTCAGGGAGTTTTTTATTTATGATTAAAATAAATATTCAATATTCAGTTCAAAAAGAAACAGAAAGAGTTATTGATATCATTAATAGAATTGATAGTTTTATTGAACGTGGATATAATATTGAAAAATTATTATTTCCTCACAATATTTCTTATAAGGAGTTTAAATTAATGGCAAAAAATGAAATTGAAAAACTTATTATTGAAGAATATAAAGTTGATGATTATAAGAAAAATATTAAATACATACAAGATAGATGGGGACAAATAGAGTCAAAATTATCTGAGGGAGTAGAAAAAATGAAAATTGTGCCTATTTCAGAATTTGACATTGTTTTCACAAAATATGGAATTACTGGAAGTTATCATAGGCCAAAAACTATTCTTGTTAATATTCAAAAGCTTTATCTTGAAGAGTTGTTTAAAAGTATACTTCACGAATCAATACATCTAATAATTAACCCTTTTATACTAAATTACAAAATAGATCATTGGTCAAAAGAAAGAGTTGTTGATTTGATATTTTTAGATTTTTTCCCAGAATTAAATAAAATGCAAACTATTCCAAATACAGATGAGTTAGATAAGATTTTTTATAAATATTTTCCAGATATAAAAGAAGTAATATTAAGAGTTTCTGAACTTAAAAACAATATATAATTCTAAGATTGCTATTTTTAATTTTTTTGACTTATTTTTGTAAATTTGTTACTTTGTAATTGATACTAGTATTAATTCTTTAATTAAGGAGAAAAAGTATGGATCTTTTATTAGAAATGTTAAAATTAACGGGCATTACATCTAATCAGTCTGTTAATAGTGCTCGCAGTCTAGTTTTCGCAGGTCAGTGTGATTCAGATGATGATGGTGGCAATGATGATTGTGATTGCGATTGTGCTTGTTAAACTAATTTCCTCTAGTTATTAAAAATAACTAGAGGAAATTTTCTTAATAGGCTTTTGTGTTTTATAAAATAACATTAAATAATACTGGCCTAATTTAACACTTCTAATATTTTACCTTCAAAACATAAAATTAGTATTGTTAATTTTATAGATATATGTTTATTTTATGTAACCCATTTTTACTAAAAGTTCAGCGTTTAATATTCCACCACCAGCGGCTCCACGAACTGTGTTATGAGAAAGAGCTATAAATTTATAATCAAATATATTACAATCTCTTAATCGTCCAATTGTTACCGCCATACCTTTATCATTTTCTCTATCTTTTTTTGGTTGAGGGCGGTTTTCTTCGTTTTTGTAAATTATTGGATTTATAGGTGCAAAAGGAAGATTCAATTCTTGAGGTAAAGATTTAAAATTAGTCCAAACTTTAATTATTTCTTCTTTTGTTGGTTTTTTGTCTTTAAATAAAATATTTACAGTTGCAAGATGTCCATCTGAAACTGGAACACGAGTACAAGTAGCCGAAATTTTAATTTCTTTATTTTTTATAAATTTACCGTCTTTAACACTGCCTAATATTTTAAGTGGCTCTTCTTCTGTTTTTTCTTCTTCACCACCAATAAACGGTACTACATTATCTATAATATCAAGACTTGGAACTCCTGGATATCCAGCACCTGAGACAGCTTGAAGGGTAGTAATAATTATTTTTTTGATAGGATAACCAGCCTTTTCTAGAGCATAAATAGGTGTTATATAACTTTGTAAACTACAATTTGGCTTCACTACTATGAATCCCTTATCCCAGTTATGATTTTTTTGTTGAGTTTTAATCATTTTTAAATGATCTGAATTTATTTCAGGGATAAGCATTGGTACATCTTCAGTTTGTCTATTCGCAGATGCATTTGATATTACAGGAATTCCAGCACTGGCATATTTTTCTTCCATTTCTTTTACTAATTGTTTATCATTAATTTCAAATGCAGAAAATACAAAATCACATTTCTTTGATGCTTTTGTTACATCCGCGACATCTTCTACAATCAGCGAAGCTGCCTTGCTAGGTATAGAAGTTGTCATTTGCCATCGATTTTTAACGGATTCGGAATATGTAACACCAGCAGAGTTTGTTGATGCTGCTACATATACAATATCAAACCAGGGGTGATTCTCTAAAAGTCTGATATAATTTTGACCTACCATTCCTGTTGCTCCTAATATTCCTACTTTAAATTTTTTCATTGTATTGTATTGTAAACGAAGAAAATTATTTTATAAAAAGCTAGTCTGACCCCTTATCCGAGGACTTTTTTTAGAATATAATTTTTTCGTTTCTTATTTTATTTAATAAATTTTTTATATAAAACTTTTATAACCTCATCTATTTTATTCGTTTCGACTACTGCTTCTAATCTTGTACAATTTTCATATAAAAATGCACTTATTTGTAATTTTGTTTCAAGTTTTATAAGAAGATCATTAAATTTATTTACATCATTTATATCAAACTTACCAACTAAGAATATCATGTTTACTTTTATTGATTTTATTTTAGATATTTTTCCTTCTATTTCTTCAAAAACTTTATCTAATAATCCATTATTATTATCAGCAACAATTTGTAAACTATGTCTTGTATTACTAACAAGTATCATTTCAACCTTGTATTTAGCGAAGACAGAACTTACTATAAGTAATTGCTCATTTGTTTTTATATTTTCATCTGTTATTAGAAATAGAGTTAAATTCTTTTTTGAACTTATAATCTTAGTTCCTTTTTTGATATTTTTTATTTCTTTTATTTGAGTAGTTAGTTTAGGATTAGAGATAGAAGATATTTCTATTGGGGTTTTAAATATTTTAACATATGATATTGCTTTTTCGTGAATAATTTTTCCAGATTCTTCTGCTTCTTGATAGCTAATAGCTTTTATAATTTTAGCTTTTGATACTATTTTAGGATCTGTAGATAAAACTCCTCCTACATCTTTCCATAATATTATCTTATAAGCTTTAATAGCAGACCCCACGAAACAAGCTGTTGTATCTGTACCACCTCGTCCAAGAGTTGTAGTAACTCCATTATTTGTTATACCTGTAAATCCTGCAATAATTGGAACTTTCTTAAAGTTAGATAATTTTTGATTAATATTTTTTTCAGATGTTTGCCAATCAATGTTAGCATTCTTAAAGTTATCATCAGTTATTATTGGAATTTCTTCAGCAAGTAATCTTTGTGCGTCTATCCCTTTTAGGTTAAAATAAAAACTTAGAATAGTCGCTGAGAGTTTTTCACCATAAGAAATTATTTTATCTTCTAGTTTGGTATCTGAAAGAGTAGTATTTAGATCTTTTTCTAATTCAAAGAATAGCTTTTCTAATTCAATGTGAATTTCATTTCTCCATTCTTTATTGAATTCCATATCTGCTATTATCACACTATGTATTTTTTTGAGTTCTATTATGTAGTTTACTGTCAAAGAGGTAACTCCATCTCTTTTTAAAGGTTTTTCTTTTAGCTTTTTTAAAAAAGAGACTAAGCTATCAGTCACTCCTGGCATTGCTGAGACAACAACTAAAGGGGAGTAGCCCTTATTTAATTGCTCCTTTAGTCTTTTTGCTATTATAGGGATTAATTCTTTTTTGAGTATTCCTCCACCAAATTTGTTTACAATAATTTTTTTAGACATATAATTTTAAAAAATGATAAGCTTCTAAAGTATATTATATATAGTATATAAATCAAGCATTTTATTGACAGTAGTAGTTATCAATAGTAAACTTAAAAAGTTATTAATGTTTCAATTTTTTATAAAAATCGCGTCTTATTTAGCGATATAATTTACAAAATCATATGTCTAAAATACTTGTTATAGGTTGTGGAAATGTTGGAAGTGTGGGCCTACATAAAATGGCTCAATTTCCGAAAGTTTTTTCTGAAATACATGTAGTAGGTAGAACTCTTAAAAAATGTGAGACCGTAAGAGACTCTGTCTTTAAAAAATCAAAAGGCAAAACAACCTTACATATACATATATGTGATGTTGGAAGCGATAAAAACTTTCTAAATCTTCTAAAAGAAGTGAATCCAGAATTAGTAGTTAATTGGGGTAGTCCTTATGATAATCTTGTCGTTATGGATGCTTGTTTGGAATATGGTGTGAATTATATAGATACTGCTTGTTATGAACATCCAGATAAATATGGTTTTTCTTATAAATTACAATTAGCTAAGAGTGAAGCTTTCAAAAAGAAAAATTTGTTAGCAATTCTTGGTTCTGGTTTTGATCCAGGAGTTTCAAATATTTTCTCTGCTTACGCTAGGGACTATCTGTTTGACCGTATAGACACTATAGATATTTTAGATTGTAATGGTGGTTCAAAAGATGAAAAGATAAAATTTGCTCCAAATTTTGACCCAGAAATAAACTTAAGAGAGCTAATCTTACCTATTAAATTTTGGGAAAATGGAAAATGGCAAGAAAGGAATAAACTAATAGACGAAGATGCTCCATATTTTGAGTTTAATTTTCCTGAGGCAGGTAAATTTACTCCATATTTGATGTATCATGAAGAACTTGAGACTATACCTACTCATTTACCAGGATTAAAACGTATTCGTTTTTGGATGACATTTTCTAAGAGTTATCTAACTTATTTACGAGTACTTTATAATGTTGGACTAACTAGAATTGATCCTATTGATTATAATGGTGAAAAAATAATCCCTGTTAAATTCTTGAAAGCTATCTTGCCTAAAGGTGAAGATTTCAATAAAAGTTATAAAGGTAAGACAAATATTGGAAATATTATTACAGGAATTAAAGATGGAAAGAAAAAAATTGTTTATATTTATAACGTTTGCGACCACGCAGATGCTTTCAAAGAAACAGGAGGGAACGCTATTGGTTATACAACAGCAATTCCGACTGTTACTTGTGCTAAGTTAGTACTTGAAGGTAAGTGGAGTGGTATCGGTGTTAAAAATACTGAAGATAAAACACTGGACTCAAAAATTTTCTTAGAAGATATGGCAAAGAATGGTCTTACTTGGAAAGTTAAAAAGTTAAAAGATTTACCAACAGCACTGAAAAAAAATTATTAATCATAAAAGGTTACGCAAATTAATACAATGTCAAAAGATACAGAAAATATTTTTATAGAACCTTGGGTTGAAGCTGATGGATGGGATATGGATATTCTTTCTAGTATAAAAACTCCTAGCTATGTAGTATCTATAGATAAACTAGAAAAGAATTTTAAAATTCTTAATAAAGTAGAAAAAGTTACAGGATGTCGTATCCTCATGGCACTTAAAGGTTTTTCTATGTTTTCAACTTTTCCATTAGCGAGAAAATATCTTTCTGGGTCAGAAGCAAGTTCAGTGAATGAAGCAATTTTAGGTTCTAGGGATTTTGGAAAAGAAACTCACGTTTTTTCACCATCGTATACAGAAGAAAATATAGGCGAATATATAAAATATGCAGATCATTTAGTTTTCAATTCTTTGTCGCAATGGAATAGATTTAAAAAAGATATTAAAAATTCTAAGAAAAGAGTTTCTTGTGGTATAAGAGTAAACTTAGAACATAGCGAAGTTGAAACTTCAATGTATGATCCGAGCAGTAAAAATTCTCATTTTGGTGTGACTAGAGATAAATTTGATGGACAAGATATGAGAGGAATTGATGGTTTTCATTTTCATAATCTATGTGAAAATGATGCAGATGCTCTTGAGAGAAGTTTAAAAGTTTTTGAAAATAAATTCAGTGAATTTTTACCAAAGATGAAATGGGTGAATTTTGGTGGAGGGCATCATATAACCAGAAAAGATTATAATATAGATTTACTTTGTAAATTATTGATAGATTTTAAAAAGAGATATCCAAATTTAATAGTATATCTTGAACCTGGTGAAGCTATGGCTTTAAATGCTGGTGTGTTAGTTGGTGAAGTTGTAGATATATTTAAAAATGGTGTAAATATAGCAGTTTTAGATATTTCAGCTACTACACATATGCCTGATGTTCTTGAAATGCCTTATCTTCCAACAATATTAGGAGCAAAACCAGCTTCTTCTAAGAATAAAGAAAATATATACCGTTTGGTTGGTCCTAGTTGCTTAATGGGGGACATTATAGGTGAATATTCATTTTTAAAACCATTAGAAATTGGACAAAAAATAGTCTTTTTAAATATGGCTATATATACAATGGTTAAAAATAATACTTTCAATGGAGTGAATCTTCCAGACATAGCAATCCTTGAAAGAAATAATAAAATAAAAATTATTAGAAAGTTTGGTTATAAAGATTTTAAAAATAGATTATCATAAAAATTATGGAAAATAACACAAACAAAATCTTAGAAGAAAAAATTTCTAATTTTAATCCAGATGAGAATGGGCTTGTTTATCATGGAATATTTGGTTTACCTTTTCAAGAAGAAGAATCGAAGCTTGTCTTAGTTCCTGTACCATGGGAAGCAACTGTTTCTTATAGAGGAGGTACAGCAGAAGGTCCAAAAGCAATATTAGATGCATCTCAACAAATAGATCTTTATGATCCTTTATTTCCAAATGGTTGGAAGAATGGTATAGCTATGATGGATATACCAACAAGTATTTTATATAATAATAAATATACAAGAGAAAAAACTTTAAAGTATTTCGATAAATATGCAGAAGGTGAAATAGATAAATCTTTACAAGAAGATATTAATAATGATTGTTTGGATCTTAAAAATTATGTCAAAGAGGTTACTGAGAAATTATTGAATGAAGATAAAATAGTTGGAATTGTAGGAGGGGATCATAGTGTTCCTTTGGGATACCTAGAGTCTTTATCTTTAAAATATAATGATTTTGGAATTTTACATATAGATGCTCATGCTGATTTAAGAGATGCTTATGAAGGATTAGCTTACTCTCATGCCTCAATATTTTTTAATGCTTTGAAGATTAAAAATATTAGTAAACTTGTACAAATAGGAATTAGAGATTTCTGTGAACAGGAGCATTCTCTTATAGAGAAAGAAAAAGAGAGAATATCATTCTTTAGTGATTATCAAATTAAAAAATCTATTTTTGAAGGTGGAAGTTTGAAAGAAAAATTTAGTGAAATAATAAACTGTCTTCCCTCTAATGTTTATATTTCACTTGATATCGATGGATTAATACAATACTTAAGTCCAAATACAGGAACTCCTGTTGTTGGAGGGTTTACGATAGAAGAATTAGTTTTTCTTTTTGAAGAAATACTTGCTTCAAATAGAAAGATAATCGGATTTGATTTGTCCGAAGTGGCACCAGGATCCGATCAATGGGATGGTAATGTTGGAGCTCGTATTTTATACAAACTTTGTTTAATAGCTCTTAAAAGTCATTATAATGAATAATAAATATTTTTTGTGTTATAATTAATAATATAAAAGAATAAACAGTATCATATCATGATCCCCACATTTCCTAATTTTAAGAAGCTTGAGTTGTCTGACAAAAAAGAAATAGAAGAATTCACATCAAAATTTCCACCATATTCGGATTTTAATTTTACAAGTTTATGGTCATGGGATACTAATAGTGAACGCATGATATCTATTTTAAATGCAAATCTTGTTATACTATTTACTGATTATGAAAATGAAGAAAAATTACTTTCTTTTCTTGGTAATAATAAACCTGAAGATACAGCAATTGAATTAATAAATTATGCAAAATCAATAAATATACTCCCAGTACTTCGTTTTATTTCAGAAGAAGCAATAAAAAATTTAAAAAACTCTAATCTACTAATAGAAGAAGATAGAGATAATTTTGATTATGTTTATGATGTTTCTGAATTATCTAATCTTAGTGGTGTAAAATTTAAAGAAAAAAGACATTCATTTAATAAATTTTCTCGTGAACACCCAAATGCTTTTTGGGAGTTAAAAGAATTAGGTAATCAAGAATTATATAATCAAATTATTTATGTAATTAATGCATGGGAAGATAAGAAAAAAATAGATAAAAAAACATCTGATTTTGAGTATGAAAAAATTGCAATAAATAAATTAATTAAAACACTTGAGGGGGATAAGATCATTTTGTCTTGTGTTTCCGTGCAAGATAAAGTGATTGGTTTTAGTATTGATGAAATATTATCAGATAATTATGCAATATCACATTTTATTAAAGCAGATAATTCATATATAGGGATATATGAATTTCTTAATAAAAAAATTTCAGAATATTTAAAAGATAATGGTGTTTTATTTTGGAATTGGGAACAAGATCTTGGTATTGAAAGCCTGAGAAGGTCAAAAACGAGTTATCGTCCTATTAATTTTATTAAAAAATACAAAATTTCACTTGATTTATTAAATTAAAAATAATATACTTAAAGAACATGACTTGGTTTTTTATAGCGCTTATTGGTCCGTTACTTTATGCAATAACGAATCATATAGATAAAATTCTTTTAGAAAAATATTTCAAAAAAGGTGGGATTGGTACAATCCTACTTTTTTCTTCGCTTCTCTCTATTTTTGTTTTGCCATTTTTGTTTTTAGCAGATAGAACAATTTTAAATGTTAGCGGTTTAAACCTTTTTATTCTTGCAATAGTAGGGATTCTTGATGTTTTAGTATTATGGTGTTATTTAATTGCACTTAAAGAAGAAGAAGCCTCTGTTGTTATTGTATTCTACCAACTCGTACCAGTATTTGGGTGTATATTGAGTTATTTTGTTTTAGGTGAAATTCTAACAAAGATGCAGATTATCGCTATGATAATAATTATTTTTGGAACGACTATTATATCTTTTGAGGTAGATGCAGAAAACAAATTTAAACTTCGTAAAAAAACCGTTATTCCAATGCTTGCCGCATCTTTTTTCTGGGCACTTGAATCAGTTATCTTTAAATTTGTTGCACTTGAAGAAAATATTTGGAGATCACTTTTTTGGGAACATTTAGTTCTTGTATTTGTAGGTATAGGTATCTTTATATTTATGCGTTCTTATCGTAAAAATTTTTTAGAAGCTATACATAGTAACTCAAAGTCTATTTTATCTCTTAATTTTTTAAATGAAGCTTTGTTTATATCTGGAAATATTGTAGTTGCTTTTGCTTATTTACTTGCTCCAGTCGCTCTTGTTTTGCTTACAGAATCATTCCAGCCAATCTTTGTTCTGGCTATTGGTGTATTTTTAACAATTTTCTTTCCGAAAATATCATCTGAAAAAATACAATCAAGGCATATTTGGACAAAGATTATTGCTATTTGTATAACTGGAATTGGAACATATATACTTTTGTCTTTATAATAAAATTACGCCTTTACTCAAGACGTAATTTTTATTATAATTTAATAATCTTATGGAGAGTAATCATATAAAATTTTATAATCATCTATTCCTATACACTCTTTCTTTTCTTTTAATTGTGGTTATTTGTGCATCATATTATCGTTTCATAATTAAGCATGATTATATGGTTGAATATGAAGGTGCATGTGATCCTGCATCAGAAAAATGCTTTGAAGGTTGTGCAGATGATGCATGTACAGAAAAAAGCTACTATTCTAAGGTAACTAAATATGCACCTGATTTATATAATGAATGTGGTGAAGATATAACAAATTGCGAAAATGCCAATATTTGTCTTTTGGGTGATAAGAAATGTTCTATATCTTATTGTAATCCAGAAATAGATGGGGATATTTGTTCAAAAATAACAGAAGAACCTAATATTGAAGATAGTAATAGTCAATTACAAGATAATAATATAACTAACATATGATCTGCTACCTATTTCCTGAACCTACATATTTCTTTTTTACTTCTGGTTCCCCAGCATTGTTATATTATTCTCATATCCCAACTATAATAATTGCTCTTATTGTAGGATTATATACTATTTGGAATGGTAAACAATTTTTACTCAATCGTCTTCTTCTTGGAATTTCTATTTCTTTTTCAATTTGGACTATATTAAATCTTATTGCTTGGACTAATATTCATAGTGAATTTATATTGTTTAAATGAAAATATGTAGGTTCAGGAAATAGGTAGCAGATCATATGTTAGTTATATTATTATCTTGTAATTGACTATTACTATCTTCAATATTAGGTTCTTCTGTTATTTTTGAACAAATATCC